>NZ_JAWJTF010000076.1:0-46494 GCF_048836525.1 Nostoc sp. CALU 546 | reverse complement strand
TAATGTGAAGTTGCACATATCTCGATCCCCCTAAATCCCCCTTAAAAAGGGGGACTTTGATAGATGTTTTTCCAGTTCCCCCCTTTTTAAGGGGGGCTAGGGGGGATCTAATTCTATGCAGCTTCATACAAAATTGGTATTAGCGATCTAATTATCTGTTGTGGTAGTTTGCATACTCATCTGAGTATTGACGTTTTATTAACACTATTTTTTACGTAATGATTGAAAAATAGTGTTAATATTAGGCTATATATTGATTATTTATATTAACTATTTGAGAATTATTTGAAATTGATAGCCTACTCATACTGAGCGGCTATCAATACTTTGTTATTCTTCAGAAAGATATCTAGAGATAGCTCTTTTCGACAAGTCTTTTGGTCAAAAAACTTACTTCAAAGTTCCCAAAACGGGCGCTACTTCAACCTCGGAAATTTGCGGAGCCAAGAATCTCTTAGCATAAATCTGGGGATTTGTTTGCGAGACTATGGCATAAGACTGGCGAAGATTAGCATTGACTGCGACAGTCTTCACGTCGTACATCTGCATCGCCATTTTGGGATAGAAACCAATGCCAACAATCATCAGCAGAAAACAGGCAGCGATAAACACCTCACGGGGTCTAGCATCCTCGTAGACTGCATCTTCTGGCACGAAACAGTCTGTACCAAAACAAACTGTTCCGTCATCTTCTTGATTTTCCAAGCTGGCGTTATTAATGTCGCAGATGAGTGCTGCACCTTTCCCATAAAACACTTCTCGCAGCATGGAAAGTAGATAAATCGGTGTGAGAATAACTCCAACTGCGGCGAGAAAAACTGTGACGGTGCAGAAAGTTGAACTGTAAACGTCACTGCTTGTCATCCCAACGAATACCGAGAGTTCGCCAGCAAAGCCGCTCATTCCGGGAAGCGCTAGGGATGCCATCGCGGAGATTGTAAACAGGGCAAAGACTTTGGGCATGGCTTGACCAATACCGCCCATATCTTTCATTACCATTGTGTGGGTGCGATCGTAAGTAACGCCCGCTAAGAAAAACAGCACTGATGCAATCAAACCATGCGAAATCATCTGCAACATCGCGCCGTTGATTCCTAAATCAGTGAATGAGGCAATCCCAAGCAGTACAAACCCCATGTGAGAAATCGACGAATAAGCCAAACGCCGCTTCATATTGGTCTGAGCAAAGGAGTTCAATGCACCATAGATAATGTTGACAACACCCAGAATAGCTAGAACCGGCGCAAAGTAAATGTGGGCATCGGGAAGCAACTCAAGATTCAGGCGAATTAGTCCATATCCACCCATCTTCAGTAACACACCAGCCAAAATCATTGATACAGGAGATGATGCTTCGCCGTGGGCATCAGGTAACCAGGTGTGCATCGGGAAAACAGCAAGTTTGACACCAAATGCAACCAGTAACCCTGCATAAAGTAGCAGTTGTAGTCCAAGGGGATATTCCTTCTTGGCGAGGGCGGTGATGTCAAATGTCATATCACCACCGCCGTATAAACCCATTGCCAAGGCTGCCACTAAAATAAATATAGAAGCTGCTGCGGTATACAACAAAAATTTCATAGCCGCATAACGCCGCCTTTGCCCACCCCAAATGCAGACTAGTAGGTAGACGGGGATTAGCTCTACTTCCCACATAATGAAAAATAGCAGCAAGTCTTTGGCAACGAATACCCCTACTTGTGCAGAATACAGCACCAGCATCAAAAAATAGAAGAGGCGAGGGCGGTGATCAACTTGCCAAGCCGAAAACATCGAGAGTGTGGTGACAAATCCTGCTAGCAGCACAAGTGGTACTGATAGTCCATCGACTGATACCGCCCAGTTAAGACCCAACTGAGGCATCCAGGCATAACTTTCTACAAGTTGAAAACTAGCACTGCTAGCATCATAATGTTTCCAAAAGGCGTAGCACATTAAGGCAAAGTCTGCAATCCCTACACCCAATGCATACCATCGAACGCGCTTACCATCTTTATCAGGCAGCACAGGGATGAGCAGGGAAGCAATGAGTGGCAGCAAGACAATTGCGGTAAGCCAGGGAAATTGATCCGCTATCATGTATATGAGAAAAAATACTTATTTGGGATGATGTCATTGTACTAAACTTTGTAACAATTTCTTCATAAGTCTTTATCCCAGTTAACCATAAGTCTTTATCCCAGTTAACCGCTTTGACTCAAAGACAATTGACTTGAAAATGGCGACTGGCGACTGGGGAAGAAAGATTATAATCTAGTCTTGTGTACGCAGTTCATGATGGCTATTTAGAAAGAAAGGCAGAGGGCAGAAGGAAAGAAGCATTAATAAAAACTTTAGTTGTGGGTCTAGCAGCCCACTAGTATAAAAAAATGTGTCGAGATGCGTAGCACGAGAAAACTTGGCGTACTTACTTCAATCCCACCTTTTTAAACGTGAGTTCCCTCCTGCCTTCTGCCTCCTGCCTTCTGAATTGCTCACGGGACTAATCCAGCCCGCAAAGCACGGACGGCAGCCTGTGTCCGGTCAGCAACACAGAGTTTATTGAGAATACCTCGAACATGAGTTTTGACAGTACCGACTGTTAAATAGAGCCTTTTCGCAATTTCTGCATTGTCACAGCCAGCGACAATCAACTCTAAAACATCCATCTCTCTGTGAGTTAAAGGATAGCTGACTATACTTTTCTCTGTATCTGGGTCAATACCTTCAATCAAGACTCTTTTTCCAGATGCGCCTCTGCTGCCATCGGGGAAATCTTGACGTATTTGTTGTAGTACAAGGTCTGCGATCGCTGGATCAATCCATGAGCTACCTGAGTATGTAGTTTGCACAGCTTCTACTAGTTTCTCAGTTTCGATATCCTTCATGCAATAAGAATCTGCACCTGCTGCAAACGCTGCTAAAACTGCCTGTTCACTATTCTGCATCGTTAAAATGAGCAGCTTTGTTGTATAGTCTTCATTTTCTGCTTGATATTGCCTAAATGTGCGTGTTAGCTCAATACCATCCATATCAGGCAAACCAATGTCAATAGTAGCAACATCTGGCTTGAGACTTTTCAGAAGCTTGATGCCATCAGTTGCATTGGCTGCTTCACCAACAATATTAAACTCTGGCTGGGTTTGTAAGGCAGACCGTAAACCGATTCTTGTCAGGTTGTGATCTTCAATCACAAGGATCTTGATTTCACTCATAGTTGCTTAACTTTACTGTTATTTATCTCAAAGTACAGATTAAAATAATCTCGTTCTTCTATTCGGTATCTTATACAAAAAGCAATCCCTTTGGTATTGTTCCCTGAACTTCATCTACCATTGGGCATAAATATGGCAGTTCTTGCTTGAGTGAGGTACAAACCTGGATTTCTCGCAAGTGAGAAATCCAAGGAGTGTGGGGAGATAGAAAAAAGCAACAAACCTCCCACACCTCCCACACTATAAGTGAGAAATCCGGGTTCTACCCCAACCCCAACCCCTGCACCTTAGCAAGAGGAGGAGACTATGATATACCTCATGTAATTAACCCCATAACCTTATCCCCTGACATCCTCCCACGGAAGATACCCAATAGGATTCCAAGAATTACTTCTTTCTTGGGTTTTCTCTTTCCATGACTTGACTTACTTGGAGGAATTTCTCCACCCACGCAGAGGTCGATGTCTCAAAAGGTAATCGACATTACTATGTGCTGCATATTGCAATATTATGTGCGTGTAGTTACTTAAAAAGAGATTAGACTCGGAAAATTTTAAAGGAAAATGTGAATCCTTAATCGTGTCAGCGCTGGTGAAGTAAGCTATTACTAGATTTGCTAGCGATAGCCAAGCACTTCTTTTTTTTATTTAGCCATGTCTTTAACTAAAACTGTCAAAAAAGATAAAATTCTCATTGTCGATGATGTTTTTGACAATCTACTGGTGTTAGAAGCAGTCCTAGAAGATGAGGACTATGAAATTAGCTTGGTGGAAGATAGCAAAGTTGCTCTGGCTATGGTTGAGGAGTTACTCCCAGACATAATTCTCTTAGATGTGATGATGCCGGAGATCGATGGCTATGAATTTACTCGCCGCGTCCGGCAAAATCAGGCGTTGCCATTTATCCCCATTCTGCTGCTCACGGCTCACTATCAGTCTAGCGTTGTGGAAGGACTCGATGCTGGTGCAGATGACTTTATTCGTAAACCATTCGATCCTGATGAACTACATGCACGGGTGCGATCGCTCCTGCGCCTCAAGCATAGTATCGATGAACGAGATCAGATGGCTAATCTCCGGGCAGATTTTGTCTCGCGTTTTACTCACGATTTACGTATACCACTGGTAGCCTCCAACCGCGTATTAAAATTATTGCTAGAAGGCAGATTTTGCGAAGTTTCGCCACAATTGCAAGAAATAATTGATACCATGATTGGCAGCAATCAAGACCTGCTGGAAATGGTAAATACCTTGCTAGAAGTTTATCGTCATGAAGCGGGCTGTAAAACCTTAAAAATTTCTCCCTGCAATATTCAGGAATTAGTTAATGAAGTTTCTCTAGAATTAACTCCCTTAGCTGAAGAAAAAGGATTAGCTGTAAATATTGATCGAGATGAAACTGCAATCACCATCATGGGCGATCGCGTAGAACTGCGACGAGTATTGACAAATATCATCGGCAATGCTATCAAATTTACAGACAAAGGCTCTGTATATATTCACTGCTACCTCACTCCGGCAGATGTGACTATTGATATCCAAGATACGGGGCCAGGAATTTCTCAACCAGACCAAGAAAGATTATTCGAGCGATTTCGTCAAGGAAAACACCAACGTTCTGGTAGTGGTTTGGGGCTATATCTATCTCGCTACATTATCGAAGCACATCAAGGCACAATCGATGTCATATCTGAACCAGGGCAGGGTAGTACATTCACTATCCGTCTACCGATAGCTGGCGAAAACTAAAAGTAGGGATTCATAGAAAAACCTCGTCTTGGCTAAAGAGGAGAAATCCTGATGAGCAAAGTCGTGGGTTGAACTTTCTAAAGATGAGTAACGTTTTAAGAGAATTGCTCTCTAAAAATAAAGATTCATTTCTTTAGTTTATCTAAAGCCGCATCTAAGTTATCAAATTACCTTTCTAAGATAGAAGCAGCAACTATAAGTTGCTATAGATGACTAAAACCCAACTAACAGCTAGTGGCTGCGGAGAACATAAAAATGACAAAAGCGCCAGAATCTTTGGACTTATCTACTTACGATGCTACAGACAGAGCCTTAGATCGTGATTGTACAACCTTATCCCGTCACGTTCTCCAACAACTTCAGAGTTTTTCGCCAGATGCACAAGATTTAAGTGCGCTGATGAATCGCATCGCCTTGGCCGGCAAACTGGTTGCTCGGCGCATGAGTCGCGCTGGTTTAATGGAAGGCGTTCTTGGATTTACTGGAGAAGTTAATGTCCAAGGCGAATCCGTCAAAAAGATGGATGTCTACGCTAATGATGTATTTATCTCAGTGTTTAAGCAAAGCGGCTTAGTCTGTCGCCTCGCTTCTGAGGAAATGGAAAATCCCTACTACATCCCGGAAAATTGCCCCATTGGCCGCTACACTCTGCTGTATGACCCAATTGATGGCTCATCTAACACTGATAACAATCTCAGCTTAGGTTCCATTTTCGCTATTCGCCAACAAGAAGGAAATGATAGCGATGGTAAAGCAACTGACCTCCTCACCAACGGACGTAAGCAGCTTGCTGCCGGATACATCCTGTATGGCCCCTGCACAATGCTGGTTTATACTATAGGTAAGGGCGTTCATTCCTTTGTCCTCGATCCCAGCTTAGGAGAGTTTATTCTCACAGAAGAGAATATTAAGATTCCTAACCACGGTTCTGTGTATAGTGTGAACGAAGGTAACTTCTGGCAGTGGGAAGAATCGATTCGAGAATACATCCGCTACGTTCATCGTACAGAAGGCTACAGCGCTCGTTATAGCGGCGCAATGGTCAGCGATATCCATAGAATTTTGGTTCAAGGCGGTGTATTTCTCTACCCAGGGACAATTCAAAACCCAGAAGGTAAATTGCGCTTGCTGTATGAAACCGCTCCTCTCGCCTTTTTGATTGAGCAAGCAGGCGGCCGTGCTACTACAGGACTGGTAAATATCTTGGATGTGGTGCCAAAAAAACTGCATCAGCGCACGCCTTTAATTATTGGTAGCAAAGAGGATGTCGCAAAGGTGGAGTCTTTTATTCAAAACGGACACTAGTTTTAGAAAGCAAGGGACTGGGGACTGGGGACTAGGGACTAATATTTTTTCTTAGCTCTTAGCACTTAGCACTGGCTCAATGCCCCGCTATCTATGTACAGGACTCAGCACTTTAAAGACAAAGATAGGAGAAAAAAGCTTGTAAATTAGACTTCTGAAATTTTTCAACTCCATAGTTCAATAGTTATTTTTGCCATACAGCACTAAAAGACGGTAACAAAAGTATCAAGGATGCGTCTAGCCTATGGCATTAATTAAAAGTTAATCATGGTGATTTAGGATTGGGAATGCAGAGTAGCACTTCTTAAAGATGTATTAAAGATTATCTCAGCTGGCCGATGCGATAAGTGGTTGGCAACGCCACAATTCAAAAGTCACCATCAACATTTGATGGGTTTTGCCAACTTCACTTGGCGACATCACTATACAGGAGTGAAACAAATTAGAGCTATGGCTACCAATCATCTACTAGAAATTAAGCAATACGGTCAAAGTATCTGGATGGATAATTTGACTCGTGACATTATTCAATCAGGCGAACTCAAAGACCTGGTGGAAAATCAAGGTATATCTGGGATTACCTCTAACCCAGCTATCTTTGAAAAAGCGATCGCTGGTAACGTTATTTATGATGCCGATATCGAAGCCGGAGTCCGGGCTGGCTTACCGACATACAAAATTTACGAATCCCTAGTTTTTAAAGATATCCGTAACGCCTGTGATATTTTACGCCCTGTTTATGAAGCCTCGGATAGACTAGATGGTTATGTGAGTATCGAAGTCCCGCCAACCATTGCTCATGATACTGAAGCCACAATAGCCGAAGCCCAACGCTATTTCCAAGAAATTGATCGGGAAAATTTGATGATTAAAATTCCCGGTACAGAACCAGGTTTGCCAGCAGTGGAACAGGCGATCGCAGATGGTATGAATGTCAATATTACGTTACTATTTTCTGTAGAAAGCTATATCAACACAGCTTTGGCTTATATTCGTGGCTTAGAAAAACGGGTGGCTGAGGGTAAGGACATTAGTAGAATTGCTTCAGTCGCCAGCTTCTTCCTCAGCCGGATTGATAGCAACATCGACGGCAAGATTGATGCTAAGTTGAAAAAAGGCGTTGATGATATTTCCGTGGAAGCAAAGCTAAGAGCTGTTAAAGGAAAAGTAGCGATCGCTAACGCTAAGATTGCGTACCAAGAATACAAGAAAATCATCAGAAGTGAGCGTTGGCAAGATTTGGCAGCAAAAGGAGCCAAAGTACAGCGGCTACTTTGGGCTAGCACCAGCACCAAAGACCCCAACTACAGAGACGTGATGTATGTCGAAGAGTTGATTGGCGCTGATACTGTCAACACCGTTCCACCAGCGACCATTAAAGCTTGTGCCGATCATTGTAACGTAAGCAATCCCTTAGAAACAGATTTAGACAAAGCTTACACGCTGATCGAAAGCCTCAAAGATCCCGACATCAACATCGATCTCGATAACGTCATGGATGAACTGTTAGTTGAAGGCATTGACAAGTTTATCCAGCCCTTCCAGTCCTTGATGAACTCTTTAGAAGACAAGATCAAGGTATTGTCACCAGTGTAGGGAACAGAAGAGGGGAAAAGGTTAAAGGGTAAAGGGTAAAGGTATAATTCTTCCCCTTTCCCCCTTCCCCTTTCCCCCTTCCCCTTTCCCCAATCCTAGTACCAAATCCAAAATCCAAAATTGTTATGGTTAGTCTGCTAGAAAATCCCTTGCGCGTTGGTCTGCAACAACAAGGGATGCCTGAACCCCAGATTATAGTCATTTTTGGCGCTTCTGGTGATCTCACCTGGCGCAAACTAGTGCCAGCGCTTTACAAATTGCGGCGAGAACGGCGTATTCCCCCAGAAACGACCATTGTCGGTGTGGCACGTCGAGAATGGAGCCACGAATACTTCCGTGAACAAATGCAAAAGGGCATGGAAGAGGCGCATCCTGATGTGGATTTAGGGGAACTCTGGCAAGACTTCTCTCAAGGTCTGTTTTACAGTCCTGGGGATATAGACAACCCCGAAGGCTACCAGAAACTAAAAAACTTATTGAGTGAATTAGACGAAAAACGGGGCACGCGAGGTAATCGCATGTTCTACCTCTCAGTTGCCCCCTCATTCTTTCCTGAAGCTATTAAGCAGCTAGGAAGCGCTGGGATGCTAGAAGATCCCTACAAACATCGTCTAGTAGTTGAAAAACCCTTTGGTCGAGACTTGGCTTCTGCCCAAAGTCTTAACCAAGTGGTACAGAAATATTGTAAAGAAAACCAAGTATACCGGATTGATCACTACTTGGGTAAAGAAACAGTCCAGAATTTGCTGGTGTTTCGCTTTGCCAATGCGATTTTTGAGCCGTTGTGGAATCGTCAATTTGTTGACCACGTGCAAATTACCGTGGCAGAAACCGTGGGAGTGGAAGACCGGGCTGGTTACTATGAAAGCGCCGGCGCACTACGGGATATGTTGCAAAATCACCTCATGCAACTTTACTGCCTAACGGCGATGGAAGCACCCAACGCAATGGATGCCGACAGCATCCGCACAGAAAAAGTGAAGGTACTCCAAGCTACTCGTCTAGCTGATGTTCACAATCTGTCGCGGTCAGCAGTCCGTGGTCAATATAGTGCTGGCTGGATGAAGGGTCAAGCAGTGCCAGGGTATCGAGTAGAACCAGGTGTTGATCCCAACTCCACCACACCCACATACGTCGCCATGAAGTTTTTGGTAGACAACTGGCGCTGGAAAGGTGTTCCTTTCTACTTGCGTACCGGAAAGCGGATGCCGAAAAAAGTCAGTGAGATTGCCATTCACTTCCGCGAAGTTCCATCTCGGATGTTCCAATCGGCTGCCCAACAGACAAACGCCAATATTTTGACGATGCGGATTCAGCCAAATGAAGGTATTTCCTTGCGTTTTGATGTGAAAATGCCGGGGGCAGAATTCCGCACCCGTTCCGTTGATATGGACTTTAGTTATGGTTCCTTTGGCATCCAAGCAACATCTGATGCCTACGATCGCTTATTCCTTGATTGTATGATGGGCGATCAAACATTGTTCACCCGCGCAGACGAAGTAGAAGCAGCTTGGCAGGTAGTAACACCAGCCCTTTCCGTTTGGGATGCACCCGCCGACGCAAATACTATTCCCCAGTACGAAGCCGGTACCTGGGAACCAGCCGAAGCAGAATTGTTAATTAACCAAGATGGCCGCCGCTGGCGCAGACTCTAAATATTAGTCATTAGTCATTAGTCATTGGTCATTAGTCACTAGTAAAAACACAAATGACAGATGACAAATGACAGATGACAAATGACAAAATCCAAAATCCAAAATCCAAAATCCAAAACTTCCTATGGCTCCCCAAGCTTCTACAATTTTTTCACTTCAGGCGCCAAAAGATATTTCGCTTAACGAAATAGAAGCGGAACTTAATCAAATTTGGCAAAGCTACGGCATTACTGGTGAGGACGGTGGGCTTCCTGCTGCGACTCGGGCCACGACATTTACCTTAGTGGTTTACGAACCAGAAGAAACCCAATATCTTTTGGCTAGTTTGGGATTTTACAACGGCCCGCTTGATGGAATTTTAGGGCCTCAGATGGTAGCAGCTTTGCGGCAAGTGCAGACAAAATATGGACTGCCGGATACTGGCACAGCAACACCTGAAACTTTGGCTATCTTGAGAGAAGAATTCGCCAAACGTCAAGGAGGGGCTGGTGGGGATAATGGTTCTATTGAACTCCCCAGCTTAAATGCCCCAAGCCCCAGAATTGCCGATGAAATTGCCCTCCGCAACCCTTGCCGGATTATTGCGCTGTTTCCCATTGCTGGCGAAGATGAAGGAGTCAAGGCTCAAGTTTCTGCTTATTGCCCCATCCAAAAGCAATCGTCAAGTACACTAATTTGCTGCGAATACATAACTCTTAGTGGAACTGCTGCTGCTTTGGAACGCATAGGTGGCTTGATTCCAGCATTGTTGATTGGTGGCTTACCGAAGTTTCTTTGGTGGAAAGCAACGCCAGTCCCCAACAACACTCTATTCAAGCGGCTGGCAGCAGTTTGTAATAATGTAATTGTGGATTCTTGCCGCTTTAACGAGCCAGAAAGTGATTTACTCCGCCTCCAAGAATTGGTGGAAAGTGGGGTTCCTCTGGCTGACCTCAACTGGCGTCGCCTCTCAGCTTGGCAGGAATTGACGGCCGAAGCCTACGACTCACCTCACCGTCGGGCGGCCCTCAGAGAAGTTGACCGAGTAACTATTGATTACGAAAAAGGCAACCCTGCACAAGCTTTGCTGTTTTTGGGTTGGCTGGCAAGTCGTCTAGAATGGCAGCCAGTTTCTTATGAAAAGGAAACGGGAGATTATGACATCACTCGCATTCGTTTTATTGCCCAAGACCAACGGCAAGTGGAAACCGAATTAGCGGGTGTTCCCCTTGCTGATGTGGGTGAGATTGCTGGTGACTTGATTGCCTTGCGCCTCAGTTCGACAAATCCCAAGGCAGACTGTGGTACTGTAATTTGCTCGGAAACTGGTGGCTGTATGCGGATGGAAACCCACGGTGGCGCCCAATCTGCCGGTCTGTTTCAACAGGTGACTTCACTTTCGGAACAAAAGGCGGAAGCATTGCTGAGTCAGCAGGTACAACGTTGGGGACGCGAGTCACTGTTTGAAGAAAGTCTGGGAATTACAGCGAGTATTTTCAAATTGGAAACACACTAGTACTCTGGCAAGACAACAATGCTTGCTTTGTAGTGAACGCTTTAGCGCTCAAGTCAAGGACTAAAATCCTGACCCCTCTCCTAACGGAGGAGACGCTGGCGTAGCCTGTTGTAGATAAGACTTGCTAACGCTGCGCTATCGTTAGTCACTCATGGGGGAAACCCCCTTCTCTACGAGACGCTCTGCGTTGGCGGTTAGCCTCTCCCTTTGGGCTACGAGTTACCAAATGCGAAAATCAAACACAAACTCTTCAGATTTTTGGATATTTCAATAATCTGGAGGGTTTTTTTATTCTCCTTGGTTTTTGAGACGCGATAAATCGCCGTCTCTACAAGTGTTTTGGTCTTATCTGAACTGTATTGAGATACCAAAGTCCTGATTTATCGCGTCTCTTGCTTTAACCGAGAGCTATTGCCCCCTACTAGGCTGCAACTTTGATGCATCAAAGTTGTAAAAATTAATTAGCTAGGACTTACGCATTGACAGAAAATACCAAATATGGGTTCTTTGAAAAAGCACGTCTGTCGTAGGGGTTTAGCATTGCTAAACCCCTACAGATGACCATCGAAGAACGATTAATAAAAGGCTGAAACGACCCATTTTCGTATATGCATACCATGATTAAGTTGTACAGTGCGTAAGTCCTATTAGCCTATTGGCGTGACAAGAGTAGTAGCGTTGGCGTAGCCCACCGTAAGTATCGCTACTACTCTTGTTAAAATCAATTATCTTAAAACTTTGCAATATTAAAATATTCAAAAGTAACTAAGTTGATTCACCAATATTAAACACATCCGACTCGAACTGCTGTAGTTGCAGCCTCGGTACGGTTCGTTACTCCTAACTTATTTAATACCTGGCTGACATGATGCCTAATGGTAGAAGGACTCAATTTCATCCGTTGAGCGATCGCGTCATTACTCAATCCTAAAGCCAGTAGTGCTAAAACCTCTTCTTGTCGTTTGCTCAGATCATAGACAGGTGCAGATGACAGTTTGCTCGGTTGCAGCAAAGCCTGAATCACCTCTGCTGCCAACATAGACCGACCGATCGCAGCGGCTCGTATGGCATCCGCCAACTCATCAATCGAGATACCTTTAAGCAGGTAACCAATGGCTCCGGCTTGCATTGCTTGCTGTACCAAGTCATTCGCTAGAAAACTCGTCAAAATTAAAACTTGAATTTCTGGGTATTTTTTGCGGATAGCTCTTGTTGCTTCTGCCCCATTCATTCCCACCATCATCAAATCCATTAACACTACATCTGGCTGCAACTGTTCGCACAAATGTACTGCTTCATTTCCATTACGCGCTTCACCCACTAATTGAATGTCATCAAACGCCAGCAAGACAAATTTAATACCTCCGCGTAGGATTTCATGATCGTCAACAGTAATCACCCGAATCGGTCGCAATGATTTATCTTTTTCCATATATAAATCCGGGATATTAAAACTATTTTTAATACATTTACATTACATTATTCTTCCATTTTCAGTATTTATACGTGAGATTCTTAATCTTTAATTTTTTATTTATCGCCAGTCAATCACGGAAAAATCTTACGTTATATATTAAGTCTGTCTTTTCTCAGTAACTCGATTGAAATAAACATAACTATATTACAAAAAGTAAATACGCCTAAAACTCTTACCAATAAGCAATCAAAAAGAACAAATCACGCTTTTAATAGTTAAATTTATTTATGCCTAATGCCTAATTTTCTACTCCCCACTCCCTATTTTATTTACAGAGGTTGACCAACTCAGGACAATCTCAGTCCCCTCCCCTGGATAGCTTGACAAATGAAAAATAGCGCCAATGGACTCAGCCCGTTCTTTCATAATTGCTATGCCCAGATGACCAGATGGTATTTTGTTGGAGTCAAAACCACAGCCATTGTCATTGATACGCAAGACTATTTCCTGTGAATCGCCGTGGAAGCTGACTGATACAAGCGAAGCTTTGGCATATTTAATAATATTATTCAGTGCCTCTTGAGTAATCCGGTAGAAGACAAGCTTCACTTCATTAGACAGTGAGCGATCGCCTGATACCGTTGTTATTACTTGTAAACTTGCCTGTCCTTGAATTTCCTTGGTTAACTGGTGTAGCAATTCACCTAAAGGTTTCTCTACCAAACCATTAGGACGCAACTCGACTAGTAAATTCCGCATTTCTGCTAACGCCCCTTGTGTCAGTTGGACGAGTTCTTCTAATCCCTGTTGGGCTGTCTCTGGGTAACGTTGCCACACTCTAGGTAACGCTTCGGCAATTGTCGCAACAGAAAACAATCTCTGCGATACTGAATCGTGTAAGTCACGGGCGAGGCGATTTCGTTCAATTTCCACAGCAATCTTTCGTAGCTGTTCGCTTTCAATTAATTTTTCTCGCAGTTTTACCGCTTGGATCAACTCCTTTGTCAGCCGTAGACTCATAATTACCACGAAGGACATAAATCCAAATTCAGCCAGGTATATGGATTTGATTGTCCCTAAATCCACTAGGCGATCGTGTTGAACAGTTCCTATCAAAATGGCTACGCTCAGACACACAATCAGCGCTGCTTGCTTTTCACCGCATCGATATTGACGGTAACAGGCGTAAAACAGGAAAACAGTATTACTGATTAAAGTTAATAATTGAAAACTGAATAGAGGATTCAGTGTACCTTTTGGGGAAGTAATTGATTCGCCCCAAGGCAAAGAAATACTTGATAGGTTACTGATATGAGAGTGCAGAATTCCCGTGGGAGAAATTTGGTTAATTAACAGGCTGATGACGTACAGACTATTCAGCACCAAAATTAAACGCACTGGCTTAACTCTAGTATATAAAGCTATAAACCATACAATATTAATCCCGTAAATATACCCTACAGAACATACTAATTTTTTGGCACTTATATAGTTTTCTACATTAGTCGCTTGATATGTGACTATCAAAGCCAGGATATAGACAACAGATCCTAAGCAAAGTAACCCAAAGCAGAAGTGAAGCGCTGTTTGTAATTTGCCACAAGCAATCAGCAGGTGTAATAGCCCAATATATAAGCAAATACCAGCAACTATCCCCAGAATGATTGGAACAAGAGTCATTACTTATTTAATTAAAAACTTATATCTAATAGCAAATGAGTAATATCACTTAATAAAACACGGTTTATATTGTTACATACATATTTTATTCATAATTAATAATTATATAGGACAAAGATCCTAGTCAAAACTGGGATCTTTGTTCGATGCGGTGACTGAGGCGATCGCTATATAATCCATTTCACCAACGCAAAATTTTAACAACTGTCTAGCCTGTGTAAGCAAAACACACAGGTGCAAAAGCTTCTATGTCAAGGCAATAAATCAAAGCCAATTAATCGTCATGACTGCCAAAATGCACTTTATCTCAGGCTTACCGCGTTCCGGTTCTACTTTACTCGGAGCCTTACTGCGGCAAAATCCCCGATTTCACGCCGGTATGTCTAGCCCCGTCGGTAGTCTGGTAAACCGAATGCTAGAAGCGATGAGCGAAGACAACGAATATTCTGTCTTTATCACCCCTGAGCAAAAACGGGCATTAACCTTAACGATATTTTCAACATTTTACCAGCCGCAAGCTCAAAAAGAAGTCATCTTCGATACTAATCGGCTGTGGTGTAGCAAATTGTCCTTAATTCACGAGCTATTTCCTGGCTCAAAGGTGATTTGCTGCGTGCGGAATGTTGCTTGGATTATGGATAGCATCGAACGGCTGATTAGAAAAAATGCTTTTGATGTGTCGCGGATGTTTAATAATCCTGGCGAACGCTCCACAGTTTACACTCGCACCGAAGCCTTGAGTCAAGGGGGACGGTTAGTTGGGTTTGCTTATAACGCCCTCAAAGAAGCATTCTATAGCGAACACAGTGCCTCTTTACTTTTAGTGGACTATGACTTATTGACCCAAGCACCTGATAAAACCCTATCGCTGATTTATCAATTTATACAAGAGGAACCCTTTAAGCATGATTTTGTCAATGTGGAATACGAAGCTGAGGAATTTGATAATCGCCTGAATACTAAGGGACTACATCAAGTGCGTCGCAAAGTCGAGTTTCAACCGCGACTGACAATTTTACCGCCAGATTTATTTACTCAATATGATGGGTTGTCTTTTTGGAAAAACCCTAGCAATAGTCTAGCGAATGTAATTGTCGCCCAGCCGGTAGAAGCGGCGAGTAAATGAAGTTTTCAGTCTGACCCCTTCCCTACCAGGCTCCAATGTTGTTGCATCGCTTTGCACCTTTGATGCATCGCCCTGCACCTTTGATGCATCGCCCTGCACCTTTGATGCATCGCCCTGCACCTTTGATGCATCGCCCTGCACCTTTGATGCATCGCCCTGCACCTTAGTTGCATCGCCCTGCACCTTTGATGCATCGACCTGCACCTTTGATGCATCGCCCTGCACCTTTGATGCATCGCCCTGCACCTTAGTTGCATCGACCTGCACCTTAGTTGCATCAACCTGCACCTTAGTTGCATCAACCTACAAAAGTTAACTCAACAAACACAAAACCATGAAGAAATTCTTTTCAACTCTAACCCTAACAACAGCTACAGCTTTAACCATTGCACTAACAGGAGGAGTAATGAGCAGTGACTCCGTTTTAGGACAGACATCTATTGACTTAGCGACGTTACGTAGCGCTGCTGTGTCTAAACACAACGCTTATCGAGCTACACATAAAAGCCCTAACATCACCATCAGTGATTCCCTAAATAGCAGCGCTCAAGCTTGGGCTGAGAAGATTGCCAGTAGTGGAGAGTTTGAACACAGTACTAATCGCACCAATGTGGGAGAGAACATATACGCTTCTTACAGTACGCAAAGCACCGTAGACCCAACCACTCTTGGCAATACAGCAGTTAAGGAGTGGTACGACGAAATTAAAGATTATAACTACGCCAATCCCGGATTTTCTAGCGAAACAGGGCATTTCACTCAAGTGGTGTGGAAGGGCAGTACGCAATTAGGCTGTGGTGCAGCACAAGGCACTGCAACGATTGAAGGTACTAATTATAACGCTTTCTATGTGGTCTGCCAGTACGCTCCTGCTGGGAATGTGCCAGGGCAGTTTCCTGAGAACGTACTCAAACCTTAGTACTTTGTCAAGCAAGTTTTGAGGGTTGGTAGTAAGCACTTTAGTGCTGATACTTTTAAGCACTAAAGTGCTTACTACGAACTCAATTATCTATAAATTCAACTTTGTAGAGACGCAAAATTTCGCATCTCTACAAGGGTTTCCTCAACTTGTCTAAATAGGTAGGCAAATATTTGCCCAGCTTACAAATAACTCATTCACCTCAAACAAAGGAAATAAATTAAATGGCAAATTTCATCGTCAACCAAGCCACTGATGACGGCACTGGCTTAACCGCAGGCACCCTCAGTTATGCAATTCTCCAAGCTAACCAACTAGCAGGGGATGACACCATTACTATTGATAGCGATGTCCGCGTTACTGGGGTAGTAAAGACGCTAGTGAACAGCAATATTACGATTGTGGGCAACAACCACAGCGTCAGCGGCGATGCCAATAATAACGGCATCAACGATAACGGCGACGTGCGCCCCTTGTTCATCCTGTCGGGAACTGTTAGCATTTCTGACCTGACCATCACCAACGGACGGGCTAAAGGCGGAGATAGTGGACAAGGCGCTGGCGGTGCCGGACTAGGGGGCGGTTTGTTTATCTATGATGGCAATGTTTCTTTGAACGATGTTGCTTTTAGTAATAACGCAGCACAAGGCGGCAGTAGCGGTGTCAGTGGACTGAGTAAGGGGGGCGGCGGACTGTTTGGCAATGGTGGCGGCGGCGGGGGCGGGGGACTGTTTGCCGATAGCACTAACAACAATGGTGGTTATGGAGGCAATGGCAACTACGGTGGCAGCAGCAACGGCGGCTTCGGCGGTGGCGGACAGTATCAAAGCTATAGTAGCGGCACTGGTGGCTTCGGTGGAGGAGGTGGTGGTGGTGTCTATGGCGGCATCGGTTTTAGTGGCGGCTTCGGCGGTGGTGGTGGCTACGGCTTTTATGGTCAAGGGAAGGGGGGTTATGGCGGCGGCGGCAGCTACGCACAGGGCGGCTTCGGCGGCGGCAACGGTGGCGCCAACGGCGGCGGCGGCGGTGCTGGACTGGGGGGTGGTATCTTTGTCCGCAGTGGTTCTTTAACCCTCAACAACACCAGCTTTACCAACAACACGGCTACAGGTGGCACAGGTGATAACTCAGGTCAGGGCTTGGGTGGGGGGATTTTTATCATGCAGTCCACCACCAACACTAACGGCAACAACCAGGGAATGCCCACCGTCCTTGGCACTATCGATTTTGTCGGTTCATCTACCTTCAGCGGCAACAGTGCGGTGAACGATGCGGGGACTCTGACTAATAACGATGATGTTTACGGCACAGAAATACCTGTAACTGCTCCCACTGTCAGCATTACGGCACAAACAGCCACAGCCAATGAAGGTGGTAGCAACGGTGTCTATCGCCTAACTCGCACCGACACCACAGGGGATTTAACCATTAACCTAACTATTGATGGTATTAGTACAGCTTCGACGGCTGACTATACCCTCAATGGTGGTAGCGTCAACGTTTCTGGCAATACCTTAACTGTGACCATTGCCGATGGACAAAGCTTTGTTGATCTTGACCTAGCAGCAATTGGCGACATTGCAGCTGAAGCAGCCGAAACCCTCAAACTCAACTTAGACACTGGTACTGGCTACACCGTTGACGGCACAAATAATACAGCTACAGTTACCATTGCTGCCAACGATACCGTCGTTACCAATACCAATGATTCTGGTGAGGGTTCATTGCGGCAAGCGATTCTCAACGCCAACGCCATTGCTGGGGCAGATACTATCACCTTTGCAGGTAGCGTGTTTACCGATGCCACCCCTGACACTATTACTTTGACATCTGGGCAACTGACAATTACTGATGATGTCACCATTCAAGGAACTGGGGCAAATCAACTGACAGTGAGTGGCAACAATGCCTCCAGCGTGTTCAGCATTTTTCCTATCAGTACCCCAATAAATAGTACAATTGATGCTTTGACAATTACCGAAGGTAATGGTGGTTATGGTGGAGCCATCACAAATAATAGTAATCTCACCATTACTAACAGCACCATTAGCAACAGTCAGGCATTTAACGGTGGTGGTATCGGAAATAACGGCGTTCTGACTATAATTAACAGCACCATCAGTGGCAATAGTACGACGGGCAACTCTGGAGGCGGAATTGCTAGTAGTGGCACTCTGACTATAATTAATAGCACCATCAGTGGTAACACAGCAGATCGCGTTGGAGGTGGCATAGGCTCTTTTGGTTTTGGAGGCAGTAATACCATCATCAGCAGCACCATTACTAATAACACTGCCAAAAATATCCAAAGTGAAGGAGGAGGCGGAGGAATTTTTAGTTCTCGCAATCCTACTGTTCAAAATACCATCATTGCTGGTAACTTTGATTCTGGCAGTCAAGCCCCGGATATTTCCGGCGCAGTCACAGGAAATGCCAATAACCTCATCGGTAGCCTCACTGGCGCATCCGGCACTATCGGCACAGGTAGCGATATCACCTTTGCCTCGGCTGGCATTACCAATATTAACCAAGTCCTCGGCGCCCTTGCTGATAACGGTGGTGCGACCCAAACTCATGCTTTAGTTGCAGGTTCAGCAGCCATCAACGCCGGCAATAATGCTTTGATTCCCTCCGGTGTCACCACTGACCAACGCGGAACAGGTTTTAACCGCATTAGCGGCGGCACAGTCGATATCGGGGCTTACGAAGTGCAAAACAATGCCCCTACTGCAACTAATGACAGCGTAACCACCAATGAAGATACTGCTGTTAACGGTAATGTCCTCACTAACGATACTGACCCCGATACGGGAGATATCTTAACCGTTAGTGCAGTCAACGGCAATACCGCTGATATAAACAATCAAATTACCTTACTCTCAGGTGCGCTATTAACGCTCAACAGTAATGGCACATTCGCCTACAACCCCAATGGTCAATTTGAATCTTTGGCTGTTGGTGCAACTGCTAGCGATAGTTTCACCTACACCATTAGCGATGGTAGCCTCATTAGCACAGCCACAGTTAACCTGACCATCAACGGTGTTAATGATGCGCCAACTTTAGCAAATATCATTGCCAACCAAACAACCTTAGAAGATGGCTTCTTCAGCTTTACTGTTCCAACTAATACCTTTGCTGATATCGATGCTAGTGACAGTTTAACTTACTCAGCCACCCTCGCTAACGGCAACCCCCTACCTAGTTGGTTAAGCTTCAACGCCAATACCCGCAGCTTCAGCGGCACTCCTAATGACCCAGATAACGGCACAATTAGCATCAAAATTACTGCAACTGACACCAGTAACGCTAGTGTTAACGATACCTTTAACCTAACAGTAACTCCCGTTAACGATGCACCCGTAGCTGGTGATGATTCTGCTAGCGCCAATCAAAATACACCCTTGACCCTGCTGAGTGCCGGCTTGTTAGCTAACGATACCGACGTAGACAGTTCTACTTTAAGCATCTCTGCTGTGAGTAACGGTGTTAACGGTACTGTCAGCTTAAATGGTAGTGGCAATGTCGTCTTTACTCCCACAACCAATTTTACTGGCAATGGCAGCTTTAACTATACCGTCAGCGATGGCAATGGTGGCACAGATGTGGCAATGGTAACAGTAGCTGTGGGGGTCAACCTCAACGGCACTAATAATAACGATAATCTCAATGGCACATCCGGCAACGACATCATTAACGGACTCAACGCCCAAGATACCATTTCCGGCAATGCTGGGAATGACTGCCTTGTGGGTGACAATGGTGATGACAAACTCTATGGCGGTACTGGCAACGATAATCTATATGGCGGTAATGGTCAAGACACGCTTTATGGTGATGCTGATAACGACCGTCTTGAAGGCGATAACGGTGATGACAAACTTTATGGCGGTGACGGGAACGATAGTCTAATTGGTGGTAACGGTCAAGATTTACTCGTCGGCGGTGCGGGTAACGATTTCCTCGATGGTGACAAGGGAGATGATAACTTGACTGGCGGTACTGGTAGCGACATCTTTGTGTTGGAGAAAGCCGCAGGTCGAGAAACAATTACCGATTTTAGTTTAGGTCAGGGCGATAAAATCGGCTTGTCTGGTTTGAGTTTCAATCAGTTGTCCTTCTCTGGTAATCAGATTAGTTTAGGTAATCAAACCCTAGCGGTGCTGAGTGGGTTTAATACCACGACGCTGACACAAAGCAATTTTATCTCTGTTTAAGTCTATTGGGTGGGCAAATGTTTGCTCACCCTGCAAATTGGTTAGTTGCATCGACCTGCACCTTTGATGCATCGCCCTGCAAAAACGAGCTTACCCTTTCTTTAACCTTGTTTTATCTAAAAATCTCATCTTACTGTTAGCTTTAGGGTTGCAATGGGCACATTAAATATGTAGATTACAACAGTATACTGATATGCCTATCCAAGATAAAACACGTCGTTTGCGCCCTCAAGTAATTAGTGAAGATGTGACTTCATGGCACGGTTTGCAAACGATCGCTACTTATGAAACAACCCGTGCTGATGCTTCTGCTACCAACTTACAGCAAACTTATCAAGCTATGTTAGCCCAGCAACAAGCCGAAACCGAAAAACTAACTTTATACCGTGCTGCTGCTGATGCTGCGCGATTAGCAGAATGGGAATTTCACAATGCGGTATTAGCGATGAAAGAAGTTGTGCGCGGACAATATGGTTCGGATAGCGATCAAGCCCAAGCTGTAGGACTGAAGAAAAAATCAGACCATAAGCGTCCTAGCCGCAAAAAGTTAGTCGCTTCATGAGCTAGGAAAAATTAACACATTTTAGATGTGTTCTTGCTCTACACCAAGAGCAAGAGACGCGATAAATCGCCGTCCCTACAAAGGAATTATTGTAGAGACGGGGATTTATCGCGTCTTTGTGATAAAGTCATACTCGCCTCCACGCTCAAGGGCGCGTTTGTAAGCAGGTCGCGCATGAATGCGATCGACAAATTCTTTCAGCTTTGGCCGGTTCTGAACCTCTTCTTTTTGCATGGCGACTACTTCCAGGGGAAAGCTCATTTGGATATCGGCGGCGGTGAATTCCTCTCCTGTAAACCACGTACTTTTACGAAGTTCACTTTCTATATAATCAAAGTGAAGTTTGATCTGGGGCGCAACAAATCCCTTAACTACGTTGCTGTCTCCTTCCCCGAAATTGTTCAAGACCAGCCTCATTACCAACGGTGGCATTGCAGAGCCTTCGGCGTAATGCAGCCAATATGTATAGCGCAGATGCTCCGGTGTATCGGATGCGGGAACTAGGCGACCATTGCCGTAGCGATTAACGAGGTATTCGATGATTGCACCCGACTCAGCAATGGTGAGGTCTGCATCTGTGATTACTGGTGACTTACCGAGGGGATGAACTTGGCGCAGCGACTCTGGCGCCATCATCGTCTTTGGATCGCGTTCATAGAATTTGATCTCATATTCAATACCTAATTCCTCAAGTAGCCACAGCACCCGCTGCGATCGCGAGTTGTTAAGATGATGCACAGTTATCATAAAAAGGTTCCTCTTCTGGTGGCTGATTACTATCCAATCTGAGCTAATACCAATTTAATTAATGATTACAACACATCCTTGGGTAAAGACGCGATGAATCGCGTCTCTACAAATAGACCATTTGTCGCATTCTTTTTTCAAATTGGTATAATCTCTAGCTATTAGTCATTATTAGACAAACTTTTTCAGATTAACTCCCCTAATTGGCTAGTTTTCTGCTTTTTAATTGGTATAAAAACCACATTTGTTTCATTTATGGCTTTAATCATTGCCGGAGAACGTAGTGGGGTGGGTAAGACAACAGTCACGCTCACCCTTTTAGCATCTTTACGTCGTCGCGATCGCTTGGTGCAATCTTTCAAGGTAGGCCCAGACTACATTGATCCAATGTTTCATCGACACGTAACTGGTCTTCCTTGTCGGAATTTAGACCCCGTACTGACTTCTAAAGCCTACGTTCAGCAATGTTTTGCCCGTCATAGCCAACTAAGTGAATATGCCCTAGTAGAAGGAGTTATGGGGTTATTTGATGGAATTGGGCATGGGGAATGGGGCATGGAGCATGGGCAAGAAAAGCAAAAAACTGATTTTGCGAGTACGGCACACATTGCGCGGCTTTTAGATTTGCCTGTGGTGTTGGTGATTGATTGCAGTCGTTTATCTGGTTCTGTCGCTGCGATCGCTCACGGTTATCGATCTTTTGATCCCCGAATTAAAATAGCTGGGGTAATATTAAATCGCGTGGGGAGCGATCGCCATCTCTCTCTCCTCAAAGATTCTCTAGAACCCCTACAATTACCCATTCTCGGCGTGCTGCGGCGTCAAGATAACATCACAATTCCCGATCGCCATTTAGGTTTAGTTCCTACAGCAGAACTTCCCGAACTTAACGCTTTAATCAATCGTCTCGCCGATTTAGGAGATACTTGCTTCAATTGGCAACACTTATTACCCCTGTTAAAATCAGAACCTCTCCCTCAGCCCCATCATCCCCCTTGTCCTCCGTTATCATCAGTCAGGATTGCTATTGCCCGCGATCGCGCTTTTAATTTCTATTACCAAGACAATCTCGATTTGCTGCAATACCTTGGCGCAGAACTGGTTTTCTGGAGTCCTTTAGAAGATGCTGACATACCAAAAGATGTACAGGGAATGTATTTTGGCGGTGGTTTCCCGGAAGTTTTTGCCCAGCAATTAGCAGAAAATACCAGGGTTCGTGATGCAGTGAAAACGGCAATACTTAAAGGAATGCCTACAGTTGCCGAATGCGGAGGATTGATGTATTTGTGTGAGCAAATTATCGATTTTGAGGGTAAATCTTGGCCAATGGCGGGAGTTTTACCGACATCTGCTGTGATGGGAGGGCGTTTAACTTTAGGATATCGTCGCGCAGTAGCTTTGCAAGATAATCTGTTAGTTAAAGCAAATACAACTGTTTATGGACATGAGTTTCATCGTTCCCATTTAACCTTAACTCCCACTCAGCCGCTATTTGAAACTTCTCGCTACGATTGTGAAGAAAATATGGGATGCGAGGGATGGGGTTTACCTGCAAATGTTCATGCTTCTTATGTTCATCTGCATTGGGGAGAAAGTCGAGAAATTCCCCAGCAGTTTATTAAAGAATGTCTGAAAGTCGCATCTTCAGGAACATGGATTTAAGAGGATGTTTGAAAAGTATTTCTCTGTAACTTTAGGCACTTTAGCAAGAAAATGCCCTCTTCACTTTCCTTGTGGTCTGGGAAAAGGTTAAGGAAGGGGTAAAGGATGTTATTTAAAACCTTTTCCCCTTTTACCGAACCGTATTGGTCTATATTCGACTCAATTGAGAACCGCTATATTATCAAAGAAGGCAGGAGGCAGAGGGCAGGAGGCAGGAGGAAAACTGCCCGACGCTCGCGGACTCGCTACCGCTGCGCTATCTGTCTCCTGCCTGTGACCGTAGGAAACAAGGGTCTAAAACCCCGCCGTCTACACGGCGATTACAATTTGGTTGGGGTTTGAATCCCCATTCAAATTGTGCCTCCTGCCTCCTGCCTCCTGCCTCTTTCAAGTGAGACATACCTGATTTGCTTTATGCTTGCAGTTGACAGAGCAGTAAACCAAACCATTGATTTGGATCTGTCCACACATGAAGAGGTAATAAACCCTGTGCGGTGAGTTGCTGTTTGATAGTATTAAGGTCAAATTTGCGAGAAATTTCGGTGAGGATAGTCTCATCTAGGGCAAAATTAACCTTGAGGTTAAGAGCGCGTAATTCTACAATTTGCGATCGCAAGCTGCGTAAATGCATTTCTATTTGATGTTCGCTTTCATTGTAAAACGCCCAGTGTTCAAACTGCGTGGTGTCGAAATTACCCTCAAACCGCTGATTTAAATGCTCCAGCATATTAAGGTTAAAAGCTGCCGTTACTCCCTGGCTGTCGTTATAGGCTGGTTCCAAAATCTGTTTCGGCTTTCGTAAATCTATCCCCAATAATAAATACTCACCTACTTGTAAAGCATTTGTAATTTGAGAGAAGAACACATCACACTCATCAGGTGTCAGATTACCTAAAGTGCTACCAATAAAACAAATCATCCGACTGGGTAATTGCGTCGGTAGGAGTTTTGCAAGGGCTAATTCATAGGTTCCCGCCAGTGCACAAACTTGCAGTAAGGGATAATCTCCTAATAACTGCTTGGCGCTACTTTCCAACATACCTGCACACACATCAATTGGTAGGTAGTGCAGGGGATAGCCTAGCCGTTGGTAGGCATCCAGTAAAATGCGGGTTTTGTTAGAACTGCCACTGCCAAGTTCTACCAATTCACAAGGTCCAGTTATCTGGGCAATTTCACTAGCAAACTGCTGTAATATCGTCGTTTCTGTGCGTGTAAGATAATATTCTGGCAAATAACAGATTTGCTCAAACAGATCAGAACCACGGTCGTCATAAAAGTAACAAGGGGGTAGAGATTTAGGTGTTTGAGTTAATCCCTTAACCACATCACTCCCAGCACTAGGTGCAACTATTTGGCTTGCTCCTACCAAACGTTCTATCTGCAAGCGTTTTTCAACGCTGCTTTGAGATGTAACCTTGCTGTTAACAGCTTTAGATATCGACATTAAACCTCCGTATGCTTGGGGTAATAAGTTACCTTTTATGGCAGACCTTTACCCCAATAAGTGAAACACATTGTCATAGCTAATAAAATCATGCTTGAGCAATATTACTCAAGCATTAGTCCTATTTGTAGCGATTTTCCCATTCAAATGACAGCAAGTAAGCGTTTAAGTGCTATTACTAACCCGTTACTTCATCGAAAGTCGGCGAGAAACTCCATCCCGCAAGTGGCGTGAAGAGGAATAGCCGCCCGCTAATTTGGGCATTAGTGACTCTTCCCCATTCCCCATGCCCTATTCCCCACCCCCTTGTGGGTGGTGTTTTTCATCAGCAGCACAGCGAAACCCTGCGAAAAGTTGGCGTACACCGGGATGATACCAATTGCGAAAACTAGAACGCAGTACCCAAGAACGAGTTGCCCAACTACCGCCTTTTAAAACACGGTGCTGGTGGTCAAAATAAACTTGCGAGTAACCTGTGTAAGGGTAACTTTGGAAACCTTTGTAGCCATCAAACCAGGAATCTGTCCACTCCCAGACATTGCCGAGAGTATCGTACAAACCATAGGTACTTTGCCCAGCAGGGTAGGCATTTACTGCTGTTGTCTTACCAATTAGGCGATGTCTACGATGGGCTACGCCTACGCAATTACACTGTTGGACGGTTGGTTTTTCATCTCCCCAAGGATAGGTGCGGTGACTATTAGTCTGTGCATCCCAACTGACTGCTTTTTCCCATTCGGCTTCTGTGGGTAGCCGCTTACCCACAAATCGGGAGTAAGCCTCGGCTTCATACCAGCTAACACCGCAAACCGGGTGATTATCATAACTGCGTAGCTTGCCCCCGTAGGCATTACTGCACCAATAAAGCGGTTGGCTCACTGATTCTTTTTGTAACCATTGCCATCCTGATTCTGACCACCACTGAGAATTTTGGTAGCCTCCCGCCTCGATGAATTCACGATACTGTCCACAAGTCACAGGATAGCGGTCAATCAGATACGTATCTAAATACACTCGATGGGCAGGGCGCTCGTTATCTAGTGCATCAATTGAGTCGCTTCCCTGTTCAAATTCGCCTGCTGGGATTTGAATCATTTCGGTAAAAGGAGTGGAGGATGGAGGGACGTGGAGAGTAACAAATTCTGCCTCCTGCCTCTTGTTTAATTCCAAGACAAAACTAATAATTTCACAGTGCTGACTTTCGTGCTGAATCAAAAAGTGCCATAGACGTTCTTGCTGCTCAATGTCAGCTACTTCTAGGTATTCGAGAACTTTTTCTCTAACTGTGTCTAGGTAATAACGAATTTCCTCTAAGTTTGGTAAATGAACACGTTCTGATTTGGGTAAACCGTCGGCTGCAAACAGCTTACGGTATTGCGGAAACAAACAAGGGCTACCTGCACTGCGCTCTAGCAGCCATAAAGACTCGATATAGGCAATATGCCCCAAGTGCCAGCCAACAGGGCTAAAGTCAGGATGAGGCTGACTACAGAATGTGGCTTCATTCATATCCTGGAACAGTGCAAAAGTTTGCAGACGACATTCATAAAAGGCTTGAAAAATAACCTCTTTCACACTAGATTTGCTCAATTTGGATCTCACAGTCTGCTCCCACACTAATAATGCTATTTTCTGGGCAAGCAATCCAATTACCTATAAATAGAGGTTCGGATGCAATAATTACAGAATTTGGGAAAGTCGGATCATCTCGTATCCAGTAAAGAGATGGAACTGGTGAATGAGTAGCAAACCGAGAAGCTATCAGGCGATGTCCGTCACTAAAAACTATGTTGAGTGAGGCTTCTACTTGATAGCGTTTTGCCATCTCTAAAAGCGTTAATAATGTGTTGCGTAAAGCATATTCTGGAGGTCGATGTTTATTGATTTGACTTTGTGAAAGTAATAAAGCAAAAATGTGTTCAGAGTCAGTACTGCCATTAATTTTCTCGTAAAAATCTTGGGTTAAAGTGCTGCGGATTTTTCTGTGTAATGTTTTGTGGAAATTTTCGATTCGTCCATTGTGAATAAAGAGTTGTTGTTGATGGTTAAAGGGCTGACAATTAGCAAAATCTACAGCTTGGCCTGGTGTAGCACTACGGACATAAGCAAGCACACATTTAGATTCAACGTAACGGCTGAGACTGGGTAAGTTTATATCATTCCAAATAGGCAGGGTATTTTTGTAGATAAAAGGGTCAGTATCTTTTTGACTATGATACCAACCCACACCGAAGCCATCTGCATTTACTACCCCAGAGGTCATTTCGCGGGGTTGATAACTCTGGACTATCAGTGAGTGTTCTGGTTTATACAGAAGATATTCTAAAGAAACAGGCGAACCGAGGTAAGCAAGTAAACGGCACATGATTAAAGTATTTGCTCCCAATAGCTGTATAAAGTAAGCTTTTTGACTGAGAATTAGCTGATTTTTGGATAAATTTGCACTATCCTTGTTAACAAGTGCTACCTCATATCACCCTATTGACCTCCTCACTACACAAAACATTTAGTTTGCTAATGTTTTATACAAACTTGTATTATTTTGGCGTAATTTTGAACTTCAGGAGTAGTATTCAACAAAATAGACAAATAATAAAGACTAATTAGCAATAATCAAGAACCAATGACTGATGCCTAACTCAATAATGGTAATTTTCCCATATAGACATAATCAAACATGGGTATTTGATGATGAGCGAAGGGAACTAATCTAAGAACCATTTGTCAGTGGCGTACCCGAAATAATTGATATTTTGGTTGATGGTATTGCTAATGTTGATGAAGGCTTTAAACTGTTATTTTCTGCAAATCCCTTTCCTGGTTATCAAGCTGAACTAATTTGGTTAAGAGCAGAATATAACGGTTATTGGTATTACTGGGAGAGCCATAAATTGGAAGGTTGGCTATGTCCAGCTTTGTTAAAATACTTTAGTGAACCGCCAAATAAAATATGTTGTAAAGCTGAAAGACCTTATTTGTAGAGAATATCTCAAAAATTTTAATTTAACATAAGAAAATATTATGAAGATTCCAAACTCTATTATAACAATTATTGGACAACAGCCTTACCCACTTTTATTTGCAACTATCAGTGGTTCCCACTTATATGGTTTTCCGTCAGCTGATTCTGATTATGACTTGCGTGGTGTGCATATTTTACCAGTTACAGAAGTAGTGGGATTAGAGACGGGGAATGAAACTATTGAAGTTTCAGAAACTCGTGAATCTTTAGAAATTGATTTAGTCACTCATGATGTCAAAAAATTATTTTTGATGCTACTTAAAAAGAATGGCTATGTGTTAGAACAACTGTACTCACCCTTAATATTAACAACTTCACCCGAACATGATGAATTGAAAGTTATTGCCAAAAGTTGCATTACCCGTCATCATAGCTACCATTATATTGGTTTTGCTACGACACAATGGAAACTTTTTGAGAAAGAAGAAGCGTATAGGATTAAGCCATTACTTTATGTTTATCGAGTTCTGCTAACTGGGATTTATCTGATGCAAACAGGGATAGTCGAAGCTAATTTAATTAATCTCAATGAGGTTTTTAATTTACCATATATTCCTGATTTAATCGCCCAAAAGTTAGCAGGTACAGAAAGGTCTATTTTGTCAGATTTTAATATATATTTTCATCAAAGAGAATATGAGCGTCTGCGTAATAAGTTGCAGGAGGCGTATGAATCTAGCCCATTACCTGAAGTACCTTCAGCAAATGTGGCTTTGCATAATTTGTTGGTACATTTGAGAACAAGAAGCTATGAATCATGAGTTCATCACTTTTGGCTCATGATTGTTTTAAAATACAGAAATTTAGTAAATTTAAATTGTATATTACTTATAGATAATTGTACTAGTTTGTTTATGTTTTAATAGGTAAAATGATTGCAAACTCTGTTCCTTGTTCTAATTCTGAAATTACTTCTATTTTACCTTTGTGTTTATCAACTATCTGATAACAAATACTTAAGCCTAATCCAGTACCTTTACCCACTGGCTTAGTTGTGAAAAAAGGATCAAATAGTTTATTTTTAATCTCTGGTGAAATTCCAGAGCCGTTATCTATTATCCCTACTTTGATATAAATATTATCTATATTTAATGTATTTATAATAATTTTTTTACTTTTAACTGAATGAGTTTTTTGATCTAGCAGAGCATCTATCGCATTACTCAGAATATTCATAAATACCTGATTGAGTTGTGCGGGATAACACTCAACTAAAGGCAATTTCCCATATTTTTTGATTACTTCAATTTCTCGTTGAAGTCTATGATTTAGAATTAACAGAGTATTATCAATGCCTTCATGAATATCGACCTCTTTCATTTCAGCTTCATCTAATCGGGAAAAGTTCCGCAAAGATAACACAATTTCCCGAATACGTTGAGCGCCAATTTTCATAGAATCAAGTAGGTTGGGCAAATCTTTTTGAATAAAATTTAAATCAATATTTTCAATATTTTCTTCTATTAAATAAATAGGATTTGGGTATTGTTTCTGGTATAAAGTCACTAGATTCAGCAAATCTTGAGTATAGTCACTAGCGCATTCAATATTCCCATAAATAAAGTTAACAGGATTATTAATTTCATGAGCTATACCTGCTACCATTTGTCCAAGAGAAGACATTTTTTCTGTTTGAATTAATTGCCCTTGAGCTTCTTTTAAGTCTTGCAGAGTTTTTTGAAGTTCTTGGGTTCGTTCTTCTACGCGTTGCTCTAAACTTTGACGAGCTAGTTCTAGTTCTTGAGTTCGTTCTTCTACACGCTGCTCTAGACTTTGGTGAGCTAACTTGAGTTCCTGGGTGTAATCTCCCACCCATTCCACCAATTGATTAAGAGAAGTAGCTAATGTTCCTACTTCATCATTGCTTGTAATATTAGCTCTGAGTTGGAAATTTGACTCTTCCGTAATTTTTCGGGCAACGTTAGTAACTATTTGTAGGGGACGTGCAATTAATTGACTGGTATATACTGCCAGTATAACTGCGATCGCAGCCGATAGCAGCATACTTCCAACAATAACTTTAATTCTCAATTTTTGGGCACTACTAAAACTAGCATTTGCTTGCTTTTTTTGAATTTCAGCATATCCTATAATCCGAATTAATTCGTCTGACAGCTTCTCAAACTCAACCGAAATATTACCTTCTTGATGAAAAAAAAATAATAGTTGTTCCTGCTTACCTTTTACTTCGTTTGTGGATAATTTATTTTGTTCAATCTGCTGCCAAAAAACTTTTACTTTTTGAGTATATTTTTGGGTATTTTTTTGATAACTATTCAATAAATTTAACAAATCTATGTTATTTATTGTCAAATTATGAGGATGGTTATTTATAAATGTTTGTAGTTCAGATAACTGTTGATTAACCTGATTAATTTCGTCGATGAATTTATTTTTTTCAAATTCTACCCAAATATTACTTTCTAATACAGTCACTAACCTTTGTGGATGGAGCCTTACTCTAGTTATTGTATTTTCTAAATTTTTTAATAGAGATTGTTGCTGATAAGATAAATTCAACTGCTCTTGGGCAATAGTTTCGTAGCGGTATGCAATTAACAAACCACTTGTTGTGCCTATAAAAGCAATACTAATTGCTACAGTGTAGCCATAAATAATTTTCTTAGCAATGCTCCAATCATCGCTTAACTGATGAGGAAAACTAAAAATTCTTTTCAAGTATTCTTTCGTATTAATTATCATTAATTTATCGAATAATTTATTATAAAAAGTTTCCCTGTCCGATTTTTTGATAAACTTCACGAATCATATTATAATCAGCATCGTTTGCTAGAACTAACTTGCCTCCTTGATACTTTTGGTTCGCTTTAGCTATGACCAAACTTTGAATTAGTTTATCTTGATGCTTAATCATGCGGGATTGCATATCTGCTATAAAGCTAGATGCAAAATGGTTACTAGCAACAAATACATCATTGGGAAGTAATGGCCCTTTAAATATTACAGAAAAATCTTTTTCAATTAAGCCCTCAGATTCCAGAATATTTTCGTATCTGTCAGATGCAGTTGCCCAGGCATCTACCTCACCTTTTTTTAATGCTTGTACTCCTTTATCATCCAACATGACAGTTTTGAAGTCAGTTTTTGGATCTAATCCAGCATCTATTAGTAGCTTTGTGGGAGCAATATGTCCAGAAGTTGAGCCAACTGTTCGCATAGCAATTGTTTTATCTTTCAATTGAGATAATAATTTAATTTTGCTATCTGCACGAACTACAATAATGCAATGGTAGTTTGTGCGCTCAATAGCAATTATAGGAATAGCCTTTGCCCTAGAATTTAAAATCAAGTATTCTGAAGGCCCTGCAAATACAATATCTACCTCTCTGGATGACAATGCTGGTGCTGCTGCTGTGGGATTTTCTACAGGAAAAAACTCAACTTTTATGCCTAATATTCCTTCTAATGTAGTGCGAAAAATTCCAAAATCTCGTTTTAAATCTTCAATTCCAGTGACATCTGTAACTGCAAATTTAAGATTTTTTGGTGCAGTTATTGCTATTTGATCTGAGCTATTATTAGTAGAATTTAATCCTGTTGTGCAGCCAGTAGCAAACAGTAGCGAATACCAAAGCAGATTGCGCCGTTTCATAGGTTTGAATGATATTACAAATGTAATTTTTTTAGCTGCTATTTGCTAGTATATATGTCTCCTATGCAGGTTATTGCTTTTTTTTATTCATGGCTTCTGTAATATTACGGAAATAAGTTTTATGAATTTAGTAATCCTATTTGTTGGAAAATATTGGGTGTGTCCCACTTTATAAAAAATACCTAACTATCAGAAATCGCTGCTCATCATTTTGCACATAAAAAAATCGCTGATACGGGTTTTATGAAAGTTTATCGAACAGAATAAAGGCGTCAGTCGTCAGAATGGGCTAAACCTTAGCTATCCGCTAACAGCAATGTTTTCTGTATGACTGACGGATAGCGCAGCGTAAAGCCTTCTCTTTCAGAGACGCTAACGCGAACGGGATGCTTCGCTTAGAGCGAGTAATCGAGCGTCTGAATAATCGGCGTTTTTGCACCTCCACAAAACAAGAAAATTTGGTGGTGCAACAATTCCTACGTCGGTCTGAATCCCCGACTGATAGCGTTGCGGAAAGCGAGTCTTGTCTACGACACCCTACGTGAACGAGCGTCTTTATTCTGACTCCTGAATTCTGACTTCTGACTCCTGATTCCTGACTCCTGAATTCTGACTCCTGAATTCTTCTTCAAATATGTTCTATTAATATAAAATCTGCTATAAAAATGAGTAAATTTGGCCTCTAATAAATGGAGTTAGGAATTAAGAGTTTTTAACTCCTAACTCCTAACTTTTTTACAACTTCAAATTCCAAGCAGCGAAAGCTAAAGCACCCCAACCACTAAGAAAGGCTATACCGCCTAGTGGTGCGATCGCTCCCAAGGATTTAATACCGGTTAAGCTAAGAGCGTACAAGCTACCGGAGAAAATAGCTATGCCAATGAGAAACAGCCATCCACTGGCGATGAGAGTAGGTTGAGGGGACTCGGTACGACTAATTAGTATGGCTACTAAGAAAAGTGCCAGAGCATGATACATTTGGTAACGAGCGCCAGTTTCAAAAATTTCTAGCGATCGCTCACTAATTTTTTCCCGCAAGGCATGGGAAGCAAAAGCACCAGCCGCAACTGACAAACCGCCTAAAATGGCAGCTACGCTCAAAAAAATCTGCGTCATTACACTTAGCCGTAAGTTTATTATTAGTCATTAGTCATTAGTCATTAGTCATTAGTTAATAACAAGGGACAAATAACAAAGGACAAAGGACAAATGACAATTAGACATCAAAATGATATGATACAGCCCCTTCTTCGTTCACCTTAAAGTTTGCATTGAATTCTTTAGCTTTTTCATCTAAATATTGTCTGGCGTTGGCTGCGGGTAGTTGTGACTGCATTGCAAAGCCTAAAACAGTTACACGCCCATGATTTTCTTGTAGCATCTCATAAAAAATCGATTGCAAGCGATCGCTACGTTGTTGATTAATCGCCTTTTTCTCCTGCCGACTTTGACGATACAATCCCAATGCTAACCATGTGCCCAGTGTTAAGGTAGGAACGCCAAAAATTATACCACCAATAGCAGCATTATCATCTTCATAAGTAGTATTTGGTGCGTTAAACTCATACTCGTCTTTGGGTAGTATGATCACTTTACGCGTAGCAAGTTTTTCAAATACCGCTGTTGCTGATAGCGTTACAAACATGAATCCGAGTGTCAGTAGCCAGCCCGCAGCTAATTTTTCAGCAGTCTTCATAGTTTCACTTCAGATTTACACTTTGCTAGCGATTTTAACCTGACTTTCAGAAAGGTTCCAGTATGTCAATCTACTTGGCAAATGCGATATTTACCGATAATAACCCTTGAAATTGTCAAATTGCAGCAAAGTTATACTAGGATTCTCGCATCTATGTATGTTCTATATCCTATAAACCAATACGGTTGAGTTAAGGTTACTGATGTAGATAATTTGTCTTTGAAGACGCGATGAATCGCCGTCTCTACAAGTGTTTTGGGCTTATCTGAACTGTATTGTCCTATAAACTATCTTGCTGCAATTTTAACTTCACTAGACTTCTTGCATAAATCAAAAAAAGAACCCCACCCCGCCTTTGACTTACCTCAAAGTCTCCCCTCCCCGCACGAGGGGCTGGGGGTGGGCTGTTAAGGGACTTTTGCAAGAGGTCTACTTACGTGTAGCTTCCAGCAGACGGGAAAAATAAAAACGAGTCCGAGTCATCGACTCTCGTTGCAACGAAAAACCATTACTTTCTAAAATTTTCATGACATCAGCCTCACGATGCAAATATGCACGAGTGGCTTTACTTGGCCCAGGAAAAAAACTGCCAATTTTCTTGAGTATAGTCAAGGCGCAGGTCTTCGGTGCAAAACTGAGAATTATCCGCGACTGTGCTAAAGAACAGAGGTGAGATATCATCTCATCCGCTTTTTCTTGGGGGTAGTGGATAAGAACATCCAAGCAAATAACGGTATGGTAACTACCACTCAACGATTCCAAATCCTGCACAGCAAAAGTGGGATTTTCACCATTTCCCAAAGTTTCCTTTGCTCTGTCCTTGCCTTCTTCCACCATTTTTTCCGAAATATCGGTGGCATAGACTTTAGCACCATCTACCGCCAGAGGAATGCTGAGACTACCAACACCACATCCAGCATCACAGATTGATAGCTCTGGTAAATTGTTATCAGCCTTCAGCCAGCCGAGAACTGTATCCACGGTTTGCTGGTGTCCATTGCGGATGTCTAGTTGGACTTTGTTGACTTCGCCATCGCCGTAAATTCGCTTCCAACGGTCAAACCCTGTGGAATTGAAATACTCGCGAACAATCGTTTTGTCGTCGGCTGCGTTCATAAACTTTGATTTTTAGGAGTTCCCAATGCTTAAAATTATCATTGATAGGAACCTATAAGAGCGCTCTTCCAGATTTTTCCAGATGATAGTTCACTCATAGGCAAAGATACTTACGTACACAGAGAAGTTAGAATGCCGAATTCCAGCCAGACGAGCAAAAATCAAGCTGTATAATCAACGGGTTTGAAGTTCCACACAAAACAATAAAATTTAGTGTTCTACAACTCGTAGCCTGTCTGTAGTTTGCTTCCGGTAGGATATCACCAACTATATTGATTCTGAATTCTGTGTTCTTCTTCAACTTGGGTTTCATCGATTTTAGCTATACCCTTTGCATATAACAGCAAATTACTTCCAAATAAATGAGTAGATGGTGAGACTTATTCGATTGCTCTCCATTGCTTTCGATTACCAAACTTTATGTTTTAATTTCGCTACTTGTTAGCATTATTTTTATCTTTCAATCCTTGTTAAGCTAATATTTGATTTATATAAACAAAAAATTCTATTTTTCTATGGTTTGACGATTGATGAGCGCTCAATATTATCTATATTCATTTAAATACCCATAAATTTTGTAAGTTAAAATTCCATCGATATTTATATCTATGGATGTAAAAAATCCCTCCTTAAGATAGAATTGACATTGCGATCGCAACATTTATCCTGTTAAAAATTTAATGGACTGTCACTAATGAAACTGAGTATACAAAAATTTTAAGTAAGATTTCGTATGCTTATTGTACATCTACCATTTAGGCTGATTGATTAAATATGACACTGAACTCGCTCACAGACAGTCCTATCGTTGCATTTACAATTCTCCTAACAGTAATCTTTACTGTACCTCCTATCTTTGAGCGACTGCGGCTACCTGGATTAGTGGGTTTGTTAGTAGCAGGCGTAGTACTAGGACAGAATGGATTAAAACTGTTAAATTCTGAGTCTGAAACTATCAATCTGCTCTCGGATATCGGCAAGATTTATTTGATGTTTGTGGCGGGTTTAGAAATTGACCTAGAGCAGTTCCGTAAAACTAAAAATCGCTCAATTGGCTTTGGTATACTGACATTCTTAGTGCCACTAATTGCTGGCATTGCTGTTGGACGTTTATTCAATTTTAGCTGGAATACTGCCGTCCTCATTGGTTCTTTGCTAGCCTCTCATACTCTCTTGGCATATCCAATTGTGAGTCGTTTGGGAGTGGTCACAAATGAAGCTGTAACTGTCACGATTGGTGCAACGATTTTTACTGACACAGGTGCTTTACTAGTGTTAGCAATTTGTGTTGGAATTCATGGGGGGCAATTCTCGGCTTTAAGTTTAGCTACTTTGTTAGGTGGATTAGCAATTTATTCTGCTGTTGTTCTGTTTGGCTTTGACTGGGCAGGAAAAGAGTTTTTTCGTCGCTCTGGGGATGAACAAAGTAACCAGTTTTTGTTTATATTACTAGCATTGTTTTTGGCATCTGTCGGAGCACAGGTAATTGGAATTGAGAAAATTGTTGGTGCATTTTTAGCAGGTTTAGCAGTTAATGATGTTCTAGGACGTAGCCCTGTTAAAGAAAAAATTGAGTTTATTGGCAGTGTTTTATTTATTCCATGTTTCTTTGTGGACATGGGATTATTGATTGATATTCCTGCATTTATAAGAACTCTCAGTTCAGTTTGGCTGACTGTGGTAATTGTAGTAGCTTTGATTGGCAGCAAGTTTATTGCAGCATTCTTAGCCAAACTGTTATACCGCTATAATACGGCGGAATTGCTAACAATGTGGTCATTGTCACTTCCACAGGTAGCAGCCACACTAGCAGCAGCCTTAGTTGCATATCAAACTGTAAATCCTGCTGGTGAGCGCTTAATTAATGAAGCTGTTTTAAACAGTGTGATTGTCCTCATGCTGGTGACAGCAATTTTGGGGCCCATAATAACAGCACGATCTGCTTCTGCTTTACAGCTTTCTCAGACAGATTTTGAAACAGATAGTTTGACAACTTGGTGGGAAAGTAGTGAAACTCAACTAGTAGAACAGAAGCCATATCCATTTACTGTTGTAGTGCCAATTTACAACCCCCAAACCCAGCGCTATCTAATAGAAATGGCAGCACTGCTGGCTAGTCATGAATCTGGAAGAATTGTGCCATTAGCTATTACCAGAGCACATATTCAGATGGATAATCCGCAATTAGTAACAGCACTTGATCACAGTCAGCAAAGATTAAGTTTAGCTAGAGAAATCAGTCAAGAATTTGATGTAGAAGTTTCACCTGCAAATCGGATTGATGATGATATAGCTTTGGCAATTAGCCGCACCAGTCGAGAACAAAATGCTAGTTTAATAGTGATGGGTTGGTCGCGGACAACAGGTTTACGTGCCCGCTTATTTGGTAATGTCATTGATAGCGTGTTTTGGTCTTCTCACTGTCCGGTAGCAGTCACACGCCTATTGAGCAGTCCCAAGACAATCAAAAGAATTCTTGTACCAGTTGGAGACTTAACGCGCCAAACCATCGGTGCTTTACGATTTGCTCAAATTTTAGCTGATGTTAATCAGGCGGAAGTTGTGCTGTTACACGTATGCGATCGCAAATCACCCCCGATGCGGGTCGAAAAATTTGTGTCTCAATTGTCTGAAATCGCTTCTAAAAGCCAGTTACAGGTGAATACCAATATCCAAACAATCAAGGGTGATGATGTTGCTAGAGTCGTAATTCGGGAAGCTGAGGCGTTTGATTTAGCAGTATTACGTTCCGTCCGTTATCGCACAGCCGGGGGATTAGCCGTTAGCGAAGTGACAACGCAGATGATTCAAGAATTGAAGTGCTCAATTGTGGTGTTGGGAGAGCCTCATTCCTAATATTGGAGTGAATTTAAGTAAAAACAGTTGCGATCGCTTTTGGCTCAGTAATGGGAATCGACAAGAGCGATCGCATCCAGCAGTCACGCACATTAATTTTAACCAAGTTCTTGATTATAAGTAGTTCCACAACTATTAATAGTCAATACTTAGAGTTCTAATAAAGCGATAATCTTTTCGCAACACACAAGCAAAAAGTCATAAATTATACAAGTTTAAAATATTACATTATTTAATTACATTTGTACAAATTCAGGTAAATACAAGGACTTAATTTCTTTAGAGAGTTTTTGCAAGACAACCATCAAAACACCCAGTGAAAAAGTAGGAAAAGTAGGATAAATAGATAATTGATCTCAGCGCTTACTATCAAGCTAGTATAATGTAACTTGGTAAGAATTCAGGAGTCAGGAGTCAGAATTCAGTTGGGTATTCTGTATGACTGGCGGTGCTTCGCAGCGTAAAGCCTTCTCTTTCAGAGACGCTAACGCGAACGGCATGGCTTCGCTTAGAGCGACGAAGAAGCGTCTGAATAATCGGCGTTTTTGCACTCCCAGCAAATTGAAAATTTGGTGGTGCAACAATTCCTGCGCCGATCTGAATCCCCGACTGTAAGCGAAGTGGAAAGCGAGTCCGCGGTAGTGAGTATTTTCGAGTCGCGTCTTTATTCTGACTCCTGAATTCTGACTCTTGAATTCTGACTTCTTCTTCAATACTTCTTATGAACTCAAAGGATACTCAGAAGAAATTAAGCATGAGTGTTTAGAAATGTAAGTCATATAGGACTCATATTTGATTTCTGAAAAAACTCAGTACAACTAAAAAGCCTTCTTTCCTGTTGCCTGTAGCAAGATTGCCTATTGCCTGTCTACGCAAATTCGTTCAGAAATCAAAGCGGATTCCTATATATTATCTCAAGTGTGGTTCAGTACGACTCAAAATGTGAGGTACAAGTCTCATTGTAGCGATCGCCTGATTCATATTTTGATTCAGCAACGCCAAGATTTAGATCCCAAGCAACCAACAGCAGTGACACTTCTGGGACTGCGTTTAGTCATCTGGAAACCCAAATCATCAAATAAACCAACTGATACTCACAAAATGAATATACTAATCATCCTGAGTGAAGTCATATTTTTAATAACTATTTTCTTGCTGTTTAACTGGCTAATTGGCATAATCTTCAAGCAAGTTACTAAAGTTTCATGGCTTCAAGGAAAAGCTGCAAATATCACTTTTCTGCGCCGCAGCATCAGTAAAATTTTAATTTTCATTTGTGTAATTATGTGTCTGGCACTGGTTGGCTTGAATGGGATGGTGATTTATCGAGGTGGAAACATTCAGGAATTTCAACTTAATCTAATTCGCAGTCTTCCTACCCAATTTTGGATCAATATTTTTACGGCAAGCTTGAAAAGTGTGAGTTTGCTATTGCTAGTTAAATTTAGCATCCCACCGTTAAAGCGGGGTATAGATTGGGTCTGCGATTACGCAAAGCAAGCCGATCAAATAAAAGCTAACGATGAGAGTATTGAGGCTTTTTTTAAAGTCTTAAAAAGAATCATTATTCATACTTTGTGGATATCTTCTGTTATTCTATGTGCTAAATTTCTCTATATCCCAGAAGTTGTTCCCAAATATCTTTACATAGCTTTAAAAATATACATTATAATCACAATTGGTTTACTCATTATTAAAGCTGTTGCTACCATTGTTGATACTCTCGATGCACTGAGCCTTAAATACTCTAGTTCTAACGATCTACTACGTTTATACGAGCGTTTACGCAACTTAATTCCCCTCTCCAAAAAATGTTTGGAATACATCCTCTATGTTGGCATAGTAAATCTTGTTGTTCCAGAAATAGAACCTATTGCTTGGATAAATGCTTATACCCCTAGAATTGTGCAGATTATTGGGGTTTATTTTATTAGCAATGTTTTGATTGAAGTCGTTTACTTTATCCTGGATGAGTTCTACTTAAAAACTACAGATTTAAATGATTCACAGCAACAGAAACGGCTGACGCTAATTCCGTTAATACGGAGTTTTGCCAAATATTTCATTTACTTCACTGCCGGAGTTACTATACTCAGGCTGATTGGCATTGATCCTGCCCCTATCTTAGCAGGTGCGGGAATTGTGGGTATAGCAGTTGGTCTTGGGGCACAAAACCTGATTAATGATGTTGTTTGTGGATTTTTGATTTTGTTTGAAAACTATTATTTGGTTGGTGATTATGTCGAAGCCGGGAAAATGGAAGAGAGAAGTGTTGAGGGGATTGTAGAGGCGATTGAACTGCGAACCACTCACCTTCGCCATCCTGATGGTCAATTGCAGATTATTCGTAATGGAGATATCGGATCAATTGTCAATTTCTCTAAACAGTATATATATGCAAGGGTGGAAGTTAGCGTTTCATATAACTCCAATTTAGATCATGTGTATAGAGTAGTTGAGAAAGTAGGACGGCAGTTAAAAGCAGATGAACAAGATGTTCTAGAACATACCCGCGTAGCTGGAATAGAACACTTTGGTGAGAATAATCTATTGCTGCTGACGCTGACAAAAGTCAAGCCTGGAAAACACCTTCATATTCAGCGTGTTCTCCGCAAGATATTAAAGGATACTTTTAGTCAAGAAGAAATTGAAATTTGCGGTTTTTCTAAGAATTGATACTATAACTCTAAGAGGATGTTTGAAAAGTGGTTAGCTGTGATTTTAAGCACTGGTTGATCCCCCCTAACCCCCCTTAAAAAGGGGGGAAAATCCTTAAAGTCCCCCTTTTTAAGGGGAGCCACTGCGGTCTTGGGGGTTTCCCCCATGAGCAAGTGGCGTGGATTTAGGGGGATCGAAAACGTTTTGATACCGACGAGGAGACTTTTCAAACATCCTCTAAAAGAAAAGAGCATCATCAGATGCACCAACTTTGATTAATCCAGTCAAATCGTAAAATTCTAGTTTCCAATTATTTTTAATCCGCAAAACAAAGTATTTGTTTTCTTGTACCAATTCTTGGATAAACTTTCATACCGCGAAGTCTCTATCCATTATCCTTACAGCAGTCCTCACTACAAACTATGAATATTTCGACAGTCATCATATTATTTTAATCATCGACTTTTTCATGAGAAAAAATGCTGCCTTACCACATCTAGGCGTGAACATTTCCAATAATCGATATGAGAGACAATCAAACCATCAGAGTTAAGTCCTAATTCACTCCAACCAGGAATAGAGATTCGTGGCTTCCAGGGGAGAGGAGTATTCCAACTGAGTGTCCACTCAGTTTTTATTGTCTCTCCTAAACGTTGAATATTATGTAAGTCCATCTTGGGATCTAAAAACCAAGTTTGGATAAAATTAATCATTTCTTTGTAACGTTTAACACCACGAAATTTATTCAGCGGGTCTTTAAAATAAACCTCTGGAGCGTAAATACTGTAAGTTTGATTGATGGGGAATCTTTGATAGTCTTCTTTGAGGATTTCAATGATATCCATGATAGATAAATATATCTGTAAATTGCTTTAATCGGAAAACTTAAAAATTGAAATCAACCCTCATTCCATAAACGTTCTAACTGACGCCGCCAAGCAGTTAAGACTTCTTCTCGCCCTTTTGCGGATGAGTCTATTTCGCCCATCATTCCTTCTGCGTAAAAGCGTTCTAAACTTTGCATAGTAGCTTGTAGAGATTGTCCTTGCTGTTTTGCTGCCTGAATAATTTGCCGGATGCGGCTTTCAATTAGTCGATTAAAGACATTATCTAATCCAGCCTGATAGAGAGATACAAGACGATTGATTGCATTGGATAAATCTGCACTTACTAAAGTGCTACTGTTATGTTGAAATACCCCCCAAATTCCCCCTTCATGCAAAGCGTAACGTACTTCTTGAGTGTCATCAAAGTTGGCTTCTAGGAACTGTTCTAAAAATGGTTGGGCTTCTTGAATGGGCAGAATAGGTAGTAAAATTCGCAGCCAAGTATTATCTTCGGAAAGCAGCACCAATAGCCGAAAAGTAGAAGTGTCTACTTGCCACGATCCAGGAGCAATGCCGACAACAGCCGATGTACCAAATAATTCTGTGAGCGTACCCGCAATTTCTTCAGGTGTCATAAGCTTTTATTTAGATATAGCCTCTAGATTAGCGCAGAGGTGCATCAGCTGATTCATGTTGTGCTGTTGTACATTCACGGTTGCTAAAAATCCTGGCAGATATAGCGCTAACCTTTGGGCCTCCCATAACGGGAGGCTTTTCTATGTTCCGCAGACTTACACGCCATTCTGCTTAAACCATGCTAAAAGGCGTTTCCAACCTTCTTTAGCTTCTTTCTCGCGGTAAGAGGGGCGATAATCGGCAAAAAATGCGTGGGGTGCATCGGGATAGACGATAATTTCAGATTTGCTGCTGCTGGACTTTAAGCGATCGCGCATCTGCTCTACTGTATCTAATGGAATACCTGTATCCTTCCCACCATAGAGTCCGAGAACTGGGACTGTCAGTTTTGATGCAATATCCACGGGATACTTGGGCTGAAGTTCAGTAGCATCGCCCACGAGTCGCCCGTACCAAGCCACACCAGCTTTCACCTTGGGATTGTGGGCTGCGTATAGCCAGGTAATGCGGCCGCCCCAGCAGAAGCCTGTAATCCCCAATTTGTCGGCATTACCCTTAGCTGATTTCACCGCCCAGTTTACCGTAGCGTCAAGATCGGATAACACTTGGGCATCTGGAACTTTGGCGACAATTGGGCGAATTTCGTCTATGTTGCTTAATTTCAAGACATCGCCTTGACGCACAAATAATTCGGGTGCGATCGCTAAATACCCCAACTGAGCAAAGCGACGAGCGACATCCTGAATATGCTCATGGACACCAAAGATTTCTTGGATTACCAGGACAATGGGAAAATTTTCACCAGTAGCGGGTGCTGCTCTGTAAGCAGGTATTTCGCCATCTTTAACGGGTATTTTCACCGCACCAGCTACCAGCCCCTTAGCATCAGTGTTAATGACTTGGGCAGAAATGGGTTGCACTGCCAAGGCAAAACCCGTCGCCAGAGTGGTTGTTGCGATAAATTTGCGGCGTGTTATTTCTTTCATCATCTCTACCTTGAATTGGCGAAAACTTTATTCTTGCTTATCCGTACAGTACTACAATTAGAATATACTACGGTTTACCCATAAGTTTACTGCAATACTGGCTGCCTTTGCTACTTCAGTTTTCGCCATCAAGAGCGATCGCCTCATTTTTCCAGATTTATCCCAATACCCTTGGGTTAAGGGCAGCTGGCAAAAATTTTGGGTTTTCGAGACGCGATAAATCGCCGTCTCTACAAGTGTTTTGGTCTTATCTGAACTGTATTGAGATTTATCCCAACATATCAGGAGTTTGCAGCCAAAACAGGACTGTACAAATCATCGATTTCTAACAACCGAATGGTGTGGATAGTGACTGGTTTTGTCCAAGGTGAGTTGAGAATGTCTAAAGGTAGAAGTGTCTGTAATAATCGCCAAAATTGTGGAAGTAATCGATGCAGAAACTAGCGATTCTTTTGGTAGAAGTATTTACTGTCCCCCAAATAATCAGATAAATTTTATGCCGTAAAGCTGGAATCTCCAGCGAACTAATTAATCAAAATCTTTCAAGATAATGTGTTTTTTTAAGTCAAAACTGATTACACCTTCCTCTTGTAATTTCCCCATCAATCGTGTAATTGTGACTCTCGTAGTACAGCAGGCACTAGCAATATCTTCGTGAGTGAAGCGAACACTTAGGCGAGTACCTTCCGGCACAGTTTCACCCACTTCTCGTTTCAAAAGTTGTAATAGATGTTGCAAACGCTCTTGTACCCGTCGTTTTCCACAAATGACTAAAAAAGATTCTGTTTGCTGTAACCGCTGATTAATTTTTGGTAAAAGAGTATGACTCAGATTTGGAGAAGCTGCTATCTCTGACGCATAAATTGACACCAACTCAACATCCGATAGGGCTGTTGCTTGGTAAATGTTTAAAGATGTCAAACTAGAGCCAAAAACCATTCCTGCTGTTGCCAATCCTATTAGCAGTTCTTCACCAGTTTCACTGTAGGTACTGAGTTTGACCAAACCCTGACAAACATACCAAATTACTAATGGGTTGAGGGGAATAGTTTCTCCTTTAGAGTGTTTATGTATGGGACGAGTATTGAAAAGATCGTTGTCATTCTTAATTGTTACTGATTTAAGCTGCTGGCGATCAGTAATATTACGCACTATCCAACGCAGAGAAATTGCTTTACCTTGGTGATTGCGGACAACTGCCACTGTCAAAGCTGCATCAAAAAACTCGCCATAATGTTGTTGTAAACGTACCAATAACTCTTGAACTCTGTCTGATTGGGATAGCTGCACGAGTTCGTTGCGAATCTGCTGACGTTCTTCTAAAAGGACAAAATTAATCATTGGTTTGCCCACCAAAAAATGCTTTGAAACATTCAGCAACTTAGCTGCGGTAAGATTAGCTTCTTGGATGATTCCTTCTGTATTAGTTACTAAATAGCCGTCTGGGGCCAACTCGAATAATTCTTGATAGCGTTGGCGTTCCGCTTCTAACCAATCCCGTGTTTGTAATAGTTCCTCATTTTGCTGATACAGTTCCTCCGCCGCTAATTGTACTATCTTTGAAGTGTTATAGAGTTCCTTGAAAGCTTGTGGCAGAAGATCCGCGGGAATCCAAGGTAATACATTCGCAGTTTGGTATAAATCTGCTAAACGCTTATGCAATGCTTCTGCGCGTTGGATAAATTTTTCTACGTTCACCTTAAATTCCCGCTACTTGCTTGCAGAGGTTGAGCAAAAAATCTGCTAAATAAATTCTTGGAAAAATTGCAGCATTCCCAATTTTGCTGAATGAGAAATTTAACTAGTTGTAAACTGCAATTGTTATTCAATTGAACTTATAAAATACATTTATTTTAGGTTTTTGACAATTTATGTCCTATAGCACTACAGATGGGCCAGTCTTTTAAATGAAAGGTGTCGCATTCAACCTAGATGCTCAAAGTAAATTGAATCTAGGAAATTACAAGGTGTCCATTGAAAACTTTTCGCCACTCAGATGCTTTTTACAAAAAAGATTACGGCATATTGCGAAGTATTACTTCTACCTCTGGTGGGAAAATTTACTCGACTCAGCTAAATAGGATCACCAAATCTGCTGATCTAAGAATTATGCTAATTAGTGACTAAACTGTTCAGCCAGTCCAGATTATAACTAATAGATAAATGAGATAAGATACCACAGTCGGAAAACTCTCAATCTCAACCTTAATTTCTCACGATTGTTTAATGATAATTGTTTCCATTTTTACCTACGATAACTGATCAGACTTTCTCCAACTTCCATCACAAGAATCAAGGCACTACTACCAAAGATATAGAACCTAAGTTAAGTTTCTTTGTGATCCTGAATACGTTCATTATTATTGAAGAAGAATTCAGGAGTCAGAATGGGCTAAACCTTAGCTATCCGCTAACAGGAGTCAGAATAAAGACGCTCGTTCGTGTAGCGTGTCGTAGACAAGACTCGCTAACGCTTCTCTCCGAGAGTCTCCGCCAACGCGAACGCTATCAGTCGGGGATTCAGACCGGCGCAGGAATTGTTGCACCACCAAATTTTCTTGTTTTGTGGGGGTGCAAAAACGCCGATTATTCAGACGCTCCTACGTCGCTCTAAGCGAAGCCATGCCGTTCGCGTTAGCGTCTCTGAAAGAGAAGGCTTTACGCTGCGAAGCATCCACCGCCAGTCATACAGAACTATATATAGGAATCCGCTTTGATTTCTGAACTGATTTGCGTAGGCAGGGAATAGGCAATAGGCAATAGGCAACAGGAAAGAAGGCTTCTTAGTTGTACTGAGTTTTTTCAGAAATCAAATATGAGTCCTATATACTATTCTTTTTAACTTCTAAGTTGCACAGGCATAGCTAAATAGGTCATTTTCAAACCACCCAATGGTGTAAAAATCACTGGAGTTAGGCTTTGATTTAAATGCATTTGAATTTCGGAAGATGGTAACTCTTTCAAACCTTCCATCAAATATTTAATGTTAAAAGCAATTTCAATGTTTTCCCCAGAAATCTGTGCCGGCATTGACTCTCTACCACTGCCCACATCTTGAGCTTCACATGATAAGGTAATTTCCTGAGCTTCGCTATCAATACTGACCTTGACAATATTATTTTTCTGATCAGCTAGTACAGCAATCCGTTCCAAAGTGCTGACGAATTGTCGCCGTTCAATTGTGACTTGTCGCTCAAATTGGCGCGGAATTAATTGTCGATAAGCAGGATATTGCCCTTCTAATGTGCGACTAGTCAAGCGTTGATTTTGCCATGCAAACACAACTTGACCTTGATCGAAATATAAAGCTACAGATTCATCTGATGAGGCGCTATGAGCTAGCATTCGTTGAAGTTCGCGTAATGCTCTAGCTGGTACTGTCACTTCTAGTTGAGTAGTTCCGCCTAGAGGACGCTCGTTGCTAGTTTCTACCACTGCTAGGCGATGTCCGTCGGTAGCTGCAAATTCTAGGGTATCTTGTTTAACTGTTAAATGTACTCCCGTAAGTACTTGCTTGGTTTCATCACCACTCGTAGCAAACAATGAACCCCGTAATCCCTCAATTAATGCAGCAGTGGTGAGATTGATTACTTCGGTATTTTCAATTACAGGTAGTTCGGGAAATTCTTCAGGCCCCATTGCTCGGACTTGATAATGTCCACTCTTGGGTGTGAGTGTAACTATTAAACCTTCTCCACCGGGTGTTGCACCTGTGAGGGCTGATTCATCGTCTAAAGTGATTTCGCCTTCTGGAAGACGAGAGGTAATATCTACAAGTAACTTAGCAGGAAGTGCGATCGCACCTCCTTGCCATACCTCTGCGTTAAAGCTGGTGCGGATTCCCAAGCTGAGATCAAAGGCTGTTAAACTTACCTGGTTAGTTTCAGCATCCGCTTGTAGCAGCACATTGGCAAGTACTGGATGAGTTGGTCGTGAAGGCACTGCACGACTTACGAGTGAGAGATTTGTACTGAGATCGCTTTGGGAGCAAACTAATTTCATAAGTCAGATTCAGCTGGTGAAAGATATCCTAACACCCTTATTGCTCATAGGCGATCGCTGTTTTTGAGTTAGTCCGTAGGCGTAGCCCCAATCCTGGATTTCTCACAAGCGAGAAATAGCCCTGGTGTGGGGAGTGTGGGAGGCGCTGCGTTCATTGGTGTCAACTTAAGCTAGAAATAGCTTCGCTGCGGGCTTCATAACCCGCCAGAGAATTCATTCTCTGGCTCATAGCTAAAGTCTACTGAAGTAGACTGAATATTTTTGGGGATATCTAGTCATCTTCAGATGACTTTAGCTATGAGACAGGGTTTT
>NZ_JAWJTF010000161.1:0-13555 GCF_048836525.1 Nostoc sp. CALU 546 | reverse complement strand
TTGCGATTTACTGAAACTGAGTTCAGTATCAATACTTCTCAGGTTTTGCATTTTTAACTCGGAATCGGGTTTGGGGGAAAGGTTACTGGATTTGGGTTAAAGGTTCTTCTTTCCCTTTTACCCTTTCCCCTTTTCCCAAAACCCGAGAAGTATTGGGAGAAATCTTTTAGCAGCACCAGTTTTTCCGATCGCGCTTCTTGGAGAACAATTATCACTTTACCTTGCTTTTGTTCTTAACCAAGAAGTATTGGGCTACGGGAGGGTTAAAAGCCTATCGTTAAACCACGCCAGGCCCATCCGTAGGCATTATCTGGAGGGGCTTGGTTTGTATAGCCGCACCCTTCTAAGGTGTCGGATAAAAATGTTTGTGCAAAATTGGGATGCTCCCGAAGTACATAAGTCGATTTTGCCGACACCTATACAAAAGATAGAAAGCTTAACTACCATTTAGTCAACAAATATGATCTTAAGAAAGTAAACAATTATCCCGATACTTAAGGGATTTGTAATGAATGAATTGAAAATTCGTTAATTTTTCTCGGATTGATAAACAGGGTTAATTATGTTCTCTAAAACTTCAGAACAGCAAATGCATATAGTCAGGTGGCTGCTAACTTGTGGTTGGTTGCTACTGATTTTTTCTCTTTTTTATGATCCCATATCACCTTGGCTAACTCAGCCGAACAATACACTGAGTCCCTTTCGCCTTCATCCAGATATCTGCGTTAGATTGCAAGGTGTTTGCATGGAACAAAAACCATATGCTGTTGGCGCACGACTATTTTGGACAATCATCGTTCCTGCATCAATTTTTATTCTTCTGGTTTTTGGACACGAACTTTGGCGGCGAATTTGTCCCTTATCATTTCTGTCTCAAATTCCTCGTGCGCTAGGACTACAACGACAGCTTCGGCGAGTTGATCCCAAAAGTGGGAAAATTTCTTATGAGTTAGCCAAAGTCAAAAAAAATTCCTGGCTTGGTCGCAACTATCTTTACCTACAGTTTGGTTTATTTTATCTGGGATTGTGCATTCGTTTACTCTTTGTCAACTCTGACCGTTTGGCACTGGGTATTTTTTTAATCTTCACAATTCTCTGTGCGATCGCTGTCGGTTACCTTTACGGTGGTAAATCCTGGTGCCAATATTTCTGTCCTATGGCTCCTGTGCAAAAAATTTATGCTGAACCTAGAGGACTGCTAACCAGCAAAGCTCATGAAGGCGATCGCCAAACTATTACCCAATCCACATGTCGAATTGTCAACCCAGAGGGAAAAGAACAAAGTGCCTGTGTTGCTTGCCAAAGCCCTTGTATAGATATTGACTCTGAAAGGTCTTACTGGGATGGCATTACTAACCCTGACCAAAAATTGCTCTACTATGGCTACATAGGTCTAGTCATCAGCTTTTACTATTACTACTACTTCTACGCGGGTAATTGGGATTACTATTTTTCTGGTTCTTGGACTCGTGAGGAAAATCAACTTAGTACTCTATTCAATCCTGGATTTTACTTGTTCGACAACCCGATTCCTATTCCCAAATTAGTAGCAGTACCCTTAACTTTAGGTTTTTTTGCCTGGGCTACTTATTTTCTAGGGTTAAAACTAGAAAAAATTTACAAAATTTACCTGCGAAAAACCAACCAATCCCTCAGCAAAGAGCAAATTCAACATCAGATTTTTACCTTCTGTACCTTCCTCGTCTTCAATATCTTTTATGCGTTTGGCGCTCGTCCCAATATCGGTATGCTACCGCTGTGGTTGCGATATTTGTATGATGTATCCTTGGTCATGGTTAGCACTTTGTGGTTTTACCAAACTTGGAAATGCAGCCCACATTTGTACTTACAAGAAAGCCTTGCCAGCCGCCTCCGCAAGCAACTTAGTAAGCTTCAACTAGATGTTTCCCGATTTCTAGAAGGGCGTTCTTTAGAGTCTCTTAATCCTAGTGAGGTGTATGTGCTGGCGAAAGTCCTGCCTGGATTCACGCAAGAAAAACGGCTTCATGCTTATAAAGGAGTACTAAAGGAAATCCTGGAAGAAGGGTATGTTAATTCCTCTAATAGTTTGGAAATGCTACGACACATGCAACAAGAACTAAATATTAGTGACCAGGAACATCTGACAGCCCTAACGGAATTAGGAATTGAAGATCCAGACTTGCTTGACCCTAATAAACAACGCAATCGAGAAGATCATTTACGCTTGCAAAGTTATCGCCATCAAATCGCTAACATAGTCGGTAGCAAGCGACGGCGGACGGCCAAGGGATTGGGACGAGAACTATTAAAAGTAGTAGAAAAGAAAAAGTCCATTCAGGATGTACTCACAAAAAATCATCAAAAAATTCATCAGACTGTGCGATCACTCAGATTAGAGTATGGTATCACTCTGGAAGAAGAAGAAAAGATCCAAGCTAGCCTTGATAAGGAAATATAAATAGGTAGTTATGTTATGACACAAATATTTGGAGACTTCATTGACAATTTACTTGATAGTCAAGAATCTTTGAGACTAGAGTTTACACCAGGTTCTATGCCACTTAAACAACGTTGGCAAAACAATGGTTTGTCTGCTAATTTCATGGCTGATTATTTTGCTATCTTTTTTACCACAAGTGAAACCAGGGTAGAGGTAACGAGTGCCGTTAGTTTTGTCGCTAATGAGTTGTTAGAAAATGCAATGAAGTTTAGAGACGAGACATCAAATTATTCCATCCGGCTTTCGCTGCAATTATATGAAGATAGGCTTGTGTTTATTGCTACTAACAGTGTCAATCCTCTAACAATCGAAAATTTTCAGGCATTCATCCAGACATTAATCACCTGTGATCCAAGTGAATTGTATATTAGCCAGTTAGAAAAGAATGCGGAAGATGATACAAACACCGTCTCTGGATTGGGCTTGTTAACAATGGTCAATGATTATCTAGCTCATTTAGGCTGGAAGTTCGACACTGTCCAAAAGGAACCAGAAGTCATGATTGTTAGCACAATGGTGCAGTTGATGATATAAATATCTTCGCAATAATTAATATCTAAGAGGCTTCAGATGAATGGAGATTAAAACGGAAAATTACAACATCTGGTATAACACAGAGGTAAAAACAGTTACTTGTCAAGGTTCATTACGGCTGAGTGGAATGGAAGAAAGCCTGCCTATTGTCCAGTTGCTAGATGATGTACTTGTTCAACAACCATCAACTCTCACCTTGAATTTAAGAGAATTGAATTTTCTGAATAGTTCAGGAATTAATATGGTGTCGAAGTTCGTCATTAAAGTGCGACAACAGAATAATGTACAACTCGTAGTACAAGGTTCCAACAATATTTCTTGGCAAGGCAAATCACTCAAGAATTTGCAACGTTTGATGCCCAATTTGCAATTGGAATGGGAATAGATAAATTGGCGTATTTGATAATAATAAACTTCAATAGCGTCATTCTTTATTTGTAGATTTTCTAGTAACCACATTGCGGATCGCCCATCCCGGGCTGATCCTCATACCTTTTATCAATGTCTGGAAACCGTTGTTTTGGTCTAGCTCGTATTATGTAGCGTCAAGTGGCGGCGCACCGATTGATAAACTTAGGCAATATATCAAAGAGCAAGACGCACCAACTTAAATATTAGAGTTGTCGGTAAATAAGACCAGAAATCCTTGAAACCTTATGCAGCTAGCGTTTGGGGCAATTTTAATTAAAATGTCTGTAAGCTATGTTTAGCAGTACTTTCAGACATCTTTATCGTTATTTACCGACAAGTCTATTTATGGATTGGTTATTTCCACTTCGTTCCAATAACCCGCTCCGATCCCTACCCTACTAAGATTTGAGGGTAGGGACTGCCGCGATACGTTCAACGCTTCTTCAAAGCTTTGTTGATCGCTGCTTCCTTCACTAGACTTGCAAAGGCTGGTGGAAAATCATTACCATTCAACTGATCCCAACTCACTTCCTGTTTCAAATTATTTTTGTCCCCTTTCAGCTTTAATATGCGGTTGACTGTGGTTGTGGGCTGCTGTAGTTCTTGTGGGCCAAGATATTTAGCTAGTACATCATTGTAAACTTGTTGGACTGCACTATCTTTCTTATTCCCATTCAAACCCATACTAGAGAATAGAGTATCTTTTTCCTCGTTGCTTGCTCCTTCTAGCATAGTGAGAGTATTGCCGGCAAGTTCCTTTCTAGCCTCATTTTTCCTCTCTGTGGTCTTATTAGGATCGAATCCTTTAACTCCCTTATCCCGCATTTTCTGCTTAAGTTTTCTTGTTCCCCATTGTCCAATTTGAAAGGCTCCGACACCTGCACCCATAGCAGTAGCAGCCACTAATCCTGCTGGGCCAGCACTGAACCCTACAACCCCAGCAGCTAGTGTTACATTACCAAGAACAGTATTTATGGCTGCACGCTTCATTTTCTTTTTCTGTATTTCTTTAAGTTGATCTAGCGTGTCAAGTTGATCTAGTGTCGGTGAATCCCCTATTTCACCTAGACCTTTCTTATTCTTGTAAGCCTTCTTAAATTTGTAGCCTCCTTGGATAGCCTCTGCGGTACCAAATACCGTAGCAGCAGCAGGAGCAACCGCTCCTCCAGCAATTATTTTCGCTCCTTCTGCTCCTGCCAGTACCGCACCACTAGCACCACCAGTCTGTTCTATACTATAAGCTAAACTAGAAACATCTTTAACTGCACCTGCTGCCGATTTTGTCAAGTCCGCAACATTTTTTACACCCCTACCCATAGATTTGCGACCGCCAAAATTCTCTCTTTGAGCAGCTTTCAGACCAGCATCAGTATACAAAATCAGCTTTGGCACAGTTGTCAAAGTGCTAGCTACTGCCTTACCAGCATCAAAGGGTATCGATGTACCTGCGATCGTACCCCCTTGTTTGACCGCTGCTAAAGCTCCCGATCCAGAGGTTGAATCCCCCGGAGCCTGATGATGTTCAGCACCTTTTCGTGCTTGGGTTCCGACTAATCCAGTGTATGTAATAGCGGAAGTCATGTTGCCTAAACCGTCAGATGCATTTGCAATTCTTTCCCTTTTTGGCTTTGCCTTATCTCTAAATGCACTCTTAAATTTCTTAAGAGAGTCATGAAATAAAAGCAAACCACCAACAGCTTTGACATCATCTCTAGTCATGCCAATTACGGCTGCATCATTGCCAAATTTTTCAGTCTCGCCAGGGGGAAGGTTTAAGTAAGAATTTGGGTTTACATCATTGGCGGGGAGATTCTGCCCCAAAACTTGATCGACATTTGAAACGCTAGAATCCTGTCCCAGAATTTTGGTTTGATCTGAATAAGTCTCGTGTTGCTTGATCCCATCTGCAACTTCTTTTCTCGGCTCTTTGGTATTGTCAAAGGGTTTATTGATTCTTGCTTTTGTTCGTTCCCACCTTGTTGCTGGTTGCTTTCCTTGCTGTAACCCTTGTGGCGGAATGTTCCCTTCTAATCGTGCAATTTCATCTTGCTCATGTGCTAATTCCTCGAACTTCCTTATTACTTCGTCCATGACACGCTGTCCTACCCCCTGCTGCCGCAATTGTGCAATTCGCTGCGCTCTTTGGGTGTTATTCATTGCTAGCAACCTTTGTGCTTCCTGTTGCGGTATTACAGGTATTGGTGGTCGCGGCCGTTGTTGCGGTGTTACAGGTATTGGTGGTGGTTGTCTCGTGGGGGCTGGTGGGTACTGTGGTAGTTGCTCCAACTGAGGCATAGCTGCCACTTTCTCTAGTTCTGACTTTGAAGGCAGCTTACTATCAAGTTCTCCTAACGTTTCCTCGATTTTCGCGTAACTTTCGTTAATAGACCTTGGGTCTTTGGCTGAATTTTGAGATGAGCTTTGGAACTGAGTGGAAGGCCCTACCTGTTGTCCTTCGTTTTCTACAGGATCTTCAAGAGAATAAAAAGATTCATTATCAGAATCAGATTCATCTTGTTCTTGTAAAGTTGTTACTGCTAAATCTCTGCCTATACTAGGTTGTCGATCTGTATCTGTTGTGATTACTTCTTTCGGGTTTCTCACTACTTCTTCGGCAATGTCATCAGAAACTTGTCTGCCAATATGAACTACATGCTCAGAATCAGAGAATTCATCAGCAGTCTCATAAGATTCATCACTAGAATCAGAAACATCCTCTTCCTGAGCAGGCATACGCTGCACTCCAGAACTTGCAGCCCCACTCACTTGTGCTGACTCTCCCCGCGCTGCCTTCGTACCCATAATATCGGCTTCAGTTTCTAACTGAGAGTCGGTATTGATGGCAACTCCCTTGGACTGAGGCCCGGTCACTCGTCCGGCTCGTTGTTGTTGTACGTGAGCTAATTCGTGTCCTAGTAGCTCTTGACCTGACTGGGTTGTGGGTTGATACTTACCTGGTTGAAAGTGGATATTTTGTCCCTGAGTATAAGCTAGTGCCCCGATTTTCTCTGCTTGTGATCCTTCGTGAATGCGGACATCAGAAAAGTCTGTGCCAAAGGAAGTTTCCATCTTCTGCTGCACCAATTTCGGCATGAGTTGACCGCCGCTACTGGGAGCTAGGTTTACTTCAGGCAGATCCTTGAGTGTCTCCTCAGCTTGCTTGGGCTGAAGCATTTCAGACATTCCCTGCCTCATTCCTGGAAATATGGGTATCTGGGCAAGGTTGAATCCTTGCAGTTTTGGTTCCTCTGGTGTCTGGGTCAACTCCTGGCTTTGTGGGGCAGAGTTCACTACAAAAGGATGCGACTTAATTTGAGACTGTACTGGTATAACAGCATTTGAAATGGATTTTTGACCAAGACATTTTTTCGTCTGTAAAGCTTTCATTTCAAAGTCTCCTTAAGTGCTGCCTAGCAAACTCAATATTTCTGAAGGCTAGGATAAATAATATCAGAATTTTGTCTAAATATTTATGCAGACAAATTCAACTAAAGTCCAAAGTCTGAAGTTAATGAAACATTAAAATTTGGTGAAATAAAAAGTTAAATGAACCTTTAAACTTAGTAATCAAAATCCCCAACCTCGGTAGTCTTTAGCCTCTACAATAAGTAACTATCCTTCATATTTACATAGCGTTTATGATTGTTTTTTACTTGTGAGGGCTTACCCAATAAAGCATCTGCTTCAGATGTTGAGCGATCGTAGCCTTAAATGTAAAATACTGATGTAAATAGCTACACCCAATTCTTGATCTCAGTATCAGTGAGCGATCGCTCCAGTTTAGTATATTCACTTTTGGTAGCCTGTAAAATGTGTTTCATTCCCAATGACTCACCAGAATTTGCGGCAATAAAGGCTGCATTCAAAGCGATATTACGGATATTACCCCCTGTGGTACTCAATTGGGCTAATTTGCTGAAATCTAGCCCTTCGGTCGGTGTTTGGCTGGGGAAAACACGCTGCCAAATCTCTGCTCTTTGCTTGGCATCTGGAAAGGGGAATTGCACAACAAATCTGAGGCGGCGCAAGAAAGCTTGGTCGATTGAACTTTTTAAGTTAGTAGTTAAAATCGCCAAACCACGATAAGATTCTATGCGTTGCAACAAATAACTAACCTCCATATTTGCATAGCGATCGTGACTGTCTTTTACCTCTGATCGCTTTCCAAACAGAGCATCTGCTTCATCAAATAATAAAATCACGCCGCCTGTTTCCGCTGCATCGAATACTCGTCGCAGATTTTTCTCTGTCTCACCAATGTATTTATTCACAATTGAACTTAGATCGATGCGATAAAGGTCTAATCGCAACTCCTTAGCTAACAACTCTGCGGCTGTTGTCTTACCCGTACCGCTAGCCCCTGAAAATAAGGCACTGATCCCTAGTCCCCGCCCACTTTTACTTCCAAATCCCCAGTTCTTATACACCTTCGTCCGTTTCGCTACATGAGCAGCAATCTCGTGCAGAATTCCTTGTTCTTTCTCTGGTAATACCAAGTCGTTCCAACTGGCAGATGGTTCAATTCGTTGAGCTAACTCATCTAGACGCGGGCGTGCTTGGTTGCGGCAAATGTCCCAAAGGTGGAAATGGGTAGAAGTCGAAGCTACACTCTCCTCTGTTTCTTTGTCCCTTTGCCCTTCTATTTTTTTAGCTAGGCTTTTTACTCTCAAAGAAGCAGTCTGAATATCTGTGGGACTGAGGCTGAAATGGGATACCAAAGTTTCTACGTGTCCTTGAAAGCTGGGTGCGATGTTCCCCAAAGCATTTTGCCAAATTAACTGCTGTTCCTCTGAGGTGGGTTGATGTACATCAAAGGTAATTAAAGGACGCTGCCTTTGACGGCGGCGATCGCGACTAGTAATAATTAAAGGACAATTAATGGTTTCGATGAAACGGGAGATTGCACTATTTCGGCTTGCTTCCATTGTTTCTAATTCATCACAATCTAGCAGCAGCACGCGATCGCTTAACATCCATTCCCGCTCACACAGGCACTTGATTAGATTGAGTTGGTTAGTATCGGTAGGAATAGTTTCCGCAGAAATAGCATATAAACTTAACCCTAAAAAGGTACAAGCAGTGGAGGCAATGGCTGGTTTACTCGCCACTCCTGTTCCGCATAATTGTAAAACTGGTAATATTTCTGTCTCATCTAACGCCTGCAACCAAGTATCTGCTAATTGCTGTGCTATATATTCGTGGGAGGATACTAAATAAGCAGTTACTGGCACCGATAACTCAATCTCCGCCAAGCGCTCATCCAAATGTTGCACTCCCATAAGATGATGCAATATCCGTTCATCAATCCGCAATGGATTAGTAGTTAAAGTATTTCCTGCTCCAACTTCAATTAGTCGCCATCGGCGTAACGACGCGCTAGGCATCAGCGCACTCCAATGCGGTTCTGCTAACACTTCCAAAGCCAAGCTAAAAGTGGGATAATTTTGTTGCTGATCGCCTTGAGCCTTAGCAAACAGTGACGACCAACTACGATCCAATTCTTTACCTGCACACAACAGTAATACATTGCGCTCAAACAAAGACAAGTCGAAAATATTGCACACCTGCTCTAACGCAGATAATTCACTGGAATCAGTTGTGGGGTAGTGAAAATTTTCCCTATCTCCGCCAAAGTTTTCGGAATCAGCTTTGAATCCTCTGCTTTCTTTCCATTGTTCCATTTCCTGATTATTTGCAGCGTCTCCCACTTGATGAATATGACATTGTAGGGCTTCGCTTATATGACTGATTGCCCTCATCAGATAATATTGATTAGCCTCTAACCAATTGCTATTTATTGTAGGGATTGATAAGTAAGTAGACATAATTAAAAATCTCTGTGTAAAGCTAGATTATAATCTCGATACTGGCAGCACTAATATACAAAAATTTGGTTTAAAAAATACTATTGATTACCTGCAATATCTATTAACTGAGTCTGATGACCTGCAACTGCTGATTTTTTGGGATGGTGCTAATTACCACCGTTCTAATAAATTGATATTGTTTTAAAGCTAAAGCAAGTTTAAATTTTAGTTAATAAAAATTTAATCTTTTATTATAATACCACTCCTATAGGTTATCAATGGAGTCAATACTTTTCGGGTAAGGGGAAAAGGGTAAGGGGAAAGAAAAAACCTTTAACCTTTTCCCCAAACCCAATTCCGAGTTTAAAATGCTTATCCGAGCAGTATTGTCAATGGAGTAATTTAGCTATTTCTGGTAATGATTTTCTTTTTATTGGCGAGATTATTCCTAAGTGCAAATATTTGAAGCACTCATAATTTCTTACAGAAAGGCAGAGGGCAGAAGGAAAGAAGTATTAATAAAAACTAAAGTTGCTGGGTTATTGCCCAGTTTAAACAAAGAATTGTATCGATAGCGCAGCGTTAGCGAGTCATCGAGCGTCGCGGAAAGTGCCGCGAGATACAAAGCGTCCAAGATCAATCCCACATTTTTAAATGTGGGTTCCTTTGACTTAGTAGATAAAGTTAAATTTGACTTATGCAACGTGATTGCAAAAAATATTTTGTCGGCAAGTTGAAATTTTTGAGAATGACTGCATGAGTCCAACTAACAGGAAACTATATAAAGCTTAAATAATGTCAGATTAAATATTTAAATTCTGGGGAAAATATCTCATGGCTCAAACATCCTGTATGTAGTTTTAATAAACATCTGAGTGCTACACCTCAAAATGAGCAATTCACAAACAGCAATAACCGCAAAAGATATATGAGTAATTATTCGTGGTCAGTCCAAGCATTTAAATTGTAATATATCTTCACCACCACTACGCAAATTTACCAAGTAAACCCTACGAGGATCTGCTGCATTAGAACTACGCGATCACTTGCAAATTACAACCCTGAAAAATAAGTAACAAAGAACTGCGGGTGGACTTATCTTTATTGCAAACATAAAAAATACGTTGGTCACGGACTAGTGTTCAAAGCTTGCAAGTATTACATACGATTCCCAAAAGTTTGCGATTTGAGCCAGAACTAGGACATGATGCGGCCGCACTGTCTGAGCAGTATGTTAGCCCCATGTTAATGATTAGATAGCTATTTATATGGAGTTTTTTAAATATGAATCGTCGTGATTTTATCGGTTGGTTTAGTGTTAGCGCCTTAATCAATATTTTACCAGTATTACTCACAGCTTGTAGTTTTAGTAAAGATGAAGTACAACTCAAACAAGTAAGTCAGAAGAATAGTAAAGTTGCCCGAAAGGACGGATTTTTAGTAGTTGGCACGACTCAAATGTTAAGCGATCAAGGAATTATTTTAGACCAGAAAAAGGCAGATGTACCAATTTTGGTCATTCGTAATCCAGACAACACAAACATTTCTGCATTCAATCCCACCTGTCCCCATAAAGGCTGTATCGTTGAGTGGAAAACTAATACTAAAATGTTTTCTTGTCCCTGTCATGGAGCCAAATTTAATGCTGATGGCAAGTGGATCGAGGGTCTTATTAAAAGACCTTTAAAAAGTTTTGAAACTAAGGAGGAGGAAGGCTTTATTTTAGTAAAATTAATTTAAAAATGCGTTATAAAACTTACACAGACAGGAGGAATATTAAAAATAATGATTTTAAAAAGGAAGTTAATTGAACGATTATATTTAATACTCGCTTCCCTTTTTTGCCTGATATTGTTTATCTTCTTTTGGCAAGACTTTTGGCAAACACAGCCATCATTAATTTTGCCTAACCAGTCGTTAAAAAATGTCGTTTTACATGAACCAATTCAGCCAATTACGCTTGAGTTAAAACTTGATGAAAACAAAGTTAAACTAGGAAATAAACTGTTTCACGAGCCTAAATTATCTAGTGACAATCACATTTCTTGTGCTAGCTGCCACAACTTAAATACTGGTGGTACAGATAGATTAATGCTTTCTATTGGCAGTAATAAAAAATTGAGTCATGTAAATACACCAACGGTATTTAATAGTGGCTTGAATTTTAAACAATTTTGGAATGGACGGTCTGAAACATTAGAACTTCAAGCCGAAATAGCAATACTTTCAGGGAATCTAATGGGAAAACAAACTTGGTTAGAAGTTATTAATAAACTCAAGCAAGTTTCTGAATATGACTCTTGGTTTAAACAAATATACACAGATGGGATAACAGGGGATAATATCAAAGATGCGATCGCTACCTTTGAACACTCTTTATATACTCCTAATTCACGTTTCGATCAATTTCTGCAAGGTAATCAAAACGCCATTACTGAAGAAGAAAAACAAGGGTATCATCGCTTTAAATCTTATGGCTGTGTTAGCTGTCATCAAGGTATGCTACTTGGTGGTAATATGTTTCAAACCTTTGGACTATTTGGGAATTATGCTAGCGATCGCGGTGAGGTAACCAAAGCTGATTTGGGACGATTTAATGTTACAGGTGATGAGCGCGATCGCTACGTTTTTAAGGTTCCTAGTTTGCGAAATATTGTGTTAACGTCTCCTTATTTTCATGACGGTTCAGCTAAAACCCTGGAAGAAGCAATTAAGGCTATGGCTAAATATCAACTGGGACGCAAAGTTCCCGAAACAGACATCGATCTCATAATTAAATTTCTCAATACTCTAACAGGGCAGTACCAGGAGAAACCATTATGAAACGTGTCAAATTCCAAAAACTATTTATTGTCTTGACGGCTATAACTATCTTGGCTTTTTTAATTTTTAAAAGTCTATCTATTAATTTTGCCCAACACCAGACATACCAAAATTTTATAGTCAAATTGCCAGAAAACAATGCTATTTTCAATCAAGACATTCTCAAATTTAGATATAAGTTAATCAACTCTTATGATTCTTTAGTGAGTATTTTAAACGCACAGAAAAAAATTCAACAGCAGTTGCAAGAACTCCCCAGTTTTATTAATGCCAATGACCGTAAGCAAATCCATAAAATACTGGCAGTTCAGATAAACTTACTTCAACAAAAAGAAAGTTTAAGCGAACGCTTCAAGTCTCAGAATGCTACCCTAAAAAACTCTCTGCTTTACCTACCAAAATTGACAGATGAAATTCAAGAAAAAGTTGCTGACCAAAAATGGTTTATTCCCTTAAAAACAACTCTTAATAACTTAATTTACGATATTTTACTCTACAATCTTACAGATAATGAATCTCTGAAACCTCAAATTAATACACAAATAGAAAAGCTATCGCAACTTAAACAGCAGTATAAAATTAGTGAGAAACAATTCTCAATTAATCTGGTAATTTCTCATACTGAAATTATTCTTGATTACAAACCTCAACTAGACGAAATAACCAATCAAATTCTCAATATTCCTACAGATCAGAATGCCATAACATTAGAAACTACTTATAATAATGCTTATCAAAAAGCAATTAAGACTGTCAATATGTATCGTTTATTTATTTATTGTTGGTCTTTAATCCTGCTTGGCGGCATTTCTTACCTTATCATCAAGAAATTTTCTGAAGCAAACCATAAAATAACAATTCTGAATGAACGCCTCAAACTAGAAAATCTCCGTATGAGTGCAGAGCTAGACATTACGCGCCGATTGCAAAAAATGATTTTACCTAAAGATTCCGAACTCGACCAGATTCTAGGGCTGGAAATTGCTGGGTTTATGGAATCTGCTGATGAAGTTGGTGGCGACTACTACGATGTGTTAACCAACGATAGTAGTGCCAAAATTGGCATTGGCGATGTCACTGGACACGGATTAGAGAGTGGGGTGCTAATGCTCATGGTACAAACTGCGATTAGAACACTCCAAGAAAGTAATGAGACTGATCCAGTCAGATTTATGGATATACTCAACCGCACAATTTATAAAAACGTCGAGCGGATGAATACTGATAAAAATCTCACCCTGGCATTACTCGACTACCACCAAGGTCAACTTAGCATTAGTGGGCAGCATGAAGAAATGGTCATAGTGCGCTCGTCAGGGAAAGTAGAACGAGTAGAAACAATGGAACTAGGTTTTCCCATTGGGCTCGTATCAGACATCGGTAACTTCATTGCTCAAACGCAGGTACAGTTGTATTCTGGAGATGTAGTAGTGCTTTATACTGACGGGATTACAGAAGCAGAAGACATCAATGGCGTACAGTCAGTAGACCTAAAAGT
>NZ_JAWJTF010000105.1:0-34844 GCF_048836525.1 Nostoc sp. CALU 546 | reverse complement strand
CTAAGGAGTAGGCGCTTTGTCCAAGGAGCAAAAACTAAATAACTCCAGAGCGGGGTTTCTCAGAAATACCAAGAAAGTGGTAGTTAAAGTTTGGACGCTTTCATCCACTGACTGGTCAAAAAGAGATTGAGCCCACGCTGCTTCTCATATTGTATGAGAAGCCACGCGAAAATGGTATGTTCGCGTGGCAGTTTTTGTTGTTAAAATTCCTTAAATTAATTAAATGTGAAGTTTAATGAAGACAAAACCCGAATTTTGGAGCAAAAAATAGTAGCAGCGTGAATAGCCCCCTCTAGAGCTTGAAAACCAAGCACCAGGGGAATAAACCGTGTTAAATGAAAAAAGTCTGAATAGCTCATTAGTTGAGCGCATGGAATCATGCATTGCAGTGTTCGCACCTCAGCTTTATGCTGTGGTATCAGGTAGTTTTAAGAATATCCTTGCAAAAGCTAAAGTTTCACAGCTTTCAAATTGGCTATGTTTAGATGATAGCGACAGAAACATTACTGGAGTAACTGTTGCAGATGATTGCGACACAGGATTTTACTGGCAATTCTTGCTCGTAAACGTAGTTCTCTCTAAGGAACCGCAAGGGGAGAACTAATGAACGCAGCGACAACTGAATATCCAAACAATCTCACGGCTGCGGAATACCATGAGTTGTTAGCTGGTAGCGCCATTCATCCGGCATTGATTGAGCGCAACTTTTTCCATGTAGAGGGAGAATCAGTTTATGATTTCCTGTTCATATCTGATAAAATCCCACGTAAGAATGCGGGTCGGGTAACAGATGGATACTTAAAGCTGTATCAGCACCTATTACTAGGTGGGACGTGGATTCAGTCACTTGACCCATTCAAAAACTGGCAACCAATGGAGTGGGGAAGGATCAAGCCCAACTTTCCACGCTTTGATTGGCAAACAGGTAAACCAGTTAAATACGAGTCACCCCCCAAAACCCCCAACCGCGTTACTTACTTTGATGTCGCTAACCCCATCTGGGACAAAGTTGCAAAGCGTTATTTAATTAAGCGCTATCATTCGCTTTTGGCGCTGCGCTTACTGGATCAACTCAATCCACTAATATTTTGGGAATGGATGAAGCAGCATCCAGAGATTCCAGTTATCTTATGCGAGGGCGAAAAAAAAGCGGCCTGCTTGCTTAGTTTAGGGTTTGTAGCGATCGCACTTCCGGGAATTTGGAACGGGCGCGTGGGCAAACAGGATTTTGATGAACGGTTGCATCCTGACTTAGTACCAATGACTCAGGCGGGGCGCAAGTTCATAATTCTTTTTGACTACGAAACTTCTTCTAAAACCAGGTGGTCGGTGTTTCAAGCCACTGTCCGCACTGCAAAGGCAATCGAATCGGCAGGTTGTGAATGTGAAGTTGCATTACTGCCGGGGCCAGAAAAAGGCGTTGATGATTTTGTGGTTGGTCGCGGTGAAAAAGCTGATGCTCTACTGACTGCGATCGTAGACGATGCTAAATCACTTGCTGATTACAAGCGCTCGTATCGGGCTAAGAAATGGGGACTTAGCAAATACAAACCAGATGTCACTGTTAATGTCAAGTATCTCTCTGAGGCTTTGTGCATTCCTGAACTTGAAGAAAAATGCTTGAGAGTGCCTGAGCTTTATGATCTTGAAAAGGAACAACTTTTCACGCCATCTATAAAAGGACATCCTCCAAACAAGGAGTCTACGGATTCTGGCGGAGTTGATTCATCTAAATCGAAGAAATCCCCTAGCTTCAATTTCCCCAAATCAGGACTGGTCGTACTCTGGAGCGACATGGGTACAGGGAAAACTGAACTTATGCGCTGGTGGCGTGACCAAAACCCCGACGCGCGGTTCCTCAACAATGGGCATCGCGTAAATTTGCTGAAAAATCTTGCCGAACGCTTGCGGACGGCGATGTATTCAGACTTGGGTTACACAGGTTTAGCCCAGGCCCAAGCCCTTAGTATTACTATTGACAGCTTGCATAAACTCAATACCCAGTCTCTCACCTACGGTTGCATATTTATAGATGAAGCCTGCCAATACCTTACCCACCTGCTGCACAGTAATACTTGCAAACAGCACCGTGCAGCAATACTTGAAGTACTGGAATATATAGTATACAACGCGCCCCTGGTCGTCATCGCCGATGCACACATGGATGACCTGACTGTGGATTTCTTCCGCTCCATGCGACCCTCTGAGGAAATCCCGTACATTATCAAAAACGAATGGCGAAACGGTTCACGCACCATTTATTGGTACGAGGGAGATAATTCTAGCGCTCTAGTCGCCCAAATCTCGGCAGCACTGATGCTTGGAGAAAAAGTTATGGTTGCCAGCGACAGTAAGCGTTTCATCAAAAAACTCGACAAATCCTTTACAATCAACTACGAAGAATCTAACTCCGAAAAATCACATACACAAAAAAAATGGCGTATCTGGTCTGTTCACTCTGACAATTCTGGCAGTGATGAAAATGTTGCTTTCATCAAAGATATTACCAACGCCGTCAAAAACTTTGATGCCTTGTTCACCTCTCCCAGTCTCGGTACTGGTGTCGATATTTCTGAGTATCATTTTGATTTAGTATTTGGTGTCTTTCACGGCGTTTCCCAAACTGCTACTGAGTGTGCCCAACAGCTTTACCGTTATCGTCCAAAAGTCCCGTTTCATATTTGGGTGGCCCCACGTCCCCCCTTTGGTTACAAGGATACCAATGCTACCAAGATTAAAGAGCGCTTGCTCCAAACCAATGAAATGACAGCTTTTCTGTTGCGGATTGACAGAGAAACGGGTAAGCGGGGCGCAGAGAAAGATTGGGCGCTTGAGGCTTATTGTCAAATTATGGCTAACCGCCACTATTCTCTCAATAATCTGCGCGATGATTTGCGATCGCTTCTCACCGAAATGGGCAATACATTTATATATGTGGGCAGTGATTCAGATCCTCAATCTCTTGAAAGTCTAAAAGCGGCAGCACAAGCTTTGGATCGTGCCCACAATTCTCATGTTGCCAAGGCTAAGAATATTACTTTGAGTGAGTACCGCGCCCGTCAGAGCAAAGATTACCTTGACCCTAGCGAAATTTTTGAATGCGAAAAATTCCGCATTTCTGATTCTTACGGCATCGAAGTAACCGAATCACTCGTAGAAATGGATAAAGGTGGCCGCTTAATTAGAGCAATTGCTGGACTTGAGGCCATTTTAGCCCCACCCGAAGAATCGTTTACTGACCCCAAAACTGGGCAAAGTTATCCTACGCCACCAACAATTGTCACCCAAAAAGACCGCACCGAGCGCGACAATCTACCTTTGTGCATCGACTGGGGCAATTATTCGGCGCGGTGGCTGGCTAGATTTAACCTGGGGCTGCATCAAATTCTCACTTCTTTAATGAAGGGTGATGAAGTTACTGCCGACGATTCCACCTTACTCAAGATGACGGAGATCGCTATACATTGTGCTGCTCACGTCAAAGCAATTCTTGGGTTTACTATTCCTAGTGACTGTAAACCTATTTGGTTGCTGGCGACTTTACTAGAGCAGCTGGGGCTAAAGCTGACTTTCCGCAAGCAAGGTAAACGGGGGCAACAGGTGAAACTTTTCTCTTTATCTAAAGAGGAATTAGAATTTGCAATGCATGTAATTGCTCATCGCGTGGAAAAGCGTAATCAAAAAGAAAATCGAACCTATTACGCTGCTCAAACCCCTGCTGCGTATAGTGTAAACCCCAATCAGCAGGCCGTATCCACGCCCCCCCCTAATGCTATAGGGAACTCCCATTGCCAAGGGGAGGATACTACCGTTTATGTTCCGCCCCAAACTGACCGGATTACTCTACTTCATTGCGTAGAAATACTTCGCTCTGGTATTTCTCGTGGAGTTGAGGCAATTAAAGGCATTCTCAAGCGATGGCAGAGTGATTTGCGTTGGGAGACGGTGCTGGAACTTGAGGCGATCGCCGCAAGTGAATTGCGACTTGTCGAGGATCAAGTCCCTGAATTTTACGCCTTACTGAATGAAGAAGTGTTGCCTATGGAGGGGGGCTAAACTTTCGTCATATCTAACCGCATCATTGAAGTAATTTCTACTTTTGCTTTCAGCAATTACGCTGATGTGGTCTTGCTAAATCGATTTTTTGGTAAAATGGGGTCAATGCCTTTCCTTTACTGAATTATCGGTCACTTCGACTAACTGGGGTTTCCCGAAGTGGTCTTCCGAAACCGGAGCAAGTAGCGCTAAAGATGATACCGCTCCCAATACTTGATCTTCTCTTACCTCAAGGTACTTGTACAGCTCGTCCAACGTGCGATGCCCAGAAATTTCCTGAATCACTCTTAAGGGAATTCCGGCATTACTCATCGAGGTGAGTGCTGTGCGCCGAAAGCTGTGAGAGCTTACGCCTTCAACTCCTACTTTTTTGCAAGCGACTCGCAATATCCACAGTGCCGAATCCCGGTGCAGGTGGTTATTGGCTCTGGAGTGGTCAGCATTTCCAGGGAACAGCCAAGGGGAATCATCACGCGGTTTATATGCTTGCAGCCTGACTCGCAATTCTTGAATTACGGGAATGGCACGGGTAGCCAGTTTACCTTTAGTATTTCCTTTGCGAAAGGTGATTTTGGCTCTGACTTTTCCTTTGGTGTCATAGACATCGCGCTTAAGCAATGTCACTGCTTCATTCACCCGGCACGCTGTGTAAAGCATGACTGCAAACAGCGCTTTGTCTCGTAGCGAGTCTACCCCCTGCGAGAACAGAAGTTGAATTTCTTCTGGCGAGAGAATCTTTGCTCTCCCATGTCTATCAATCTTCAACTTTGCTCTCCCGAAACCACCCCCGGTCTTTTCCCATTATCTCAGGCATGGGTGACAGCTTTCCTGCGGAACGTTTACCGTTCGCGTAGGTCTCGTAGAGAAGGTATCGCACAAAGGCACGCTCCTTTGAAAAATAATCGCCGCAGATGCTTTGTACTAATACTGTACTAGCCCACTGCCGCCATTGTTTTCAAGTGTAGGTATCTAGTTAAGTAGCGCAGGATCGCTTCATCTTCAGGCGAGTCAATTTTCCCGATTTGGGTGGTAAGGCACTTACCCGCTCATAAAGATACGAAAGTACGATCCAGTCCAGATCCACGCCGCCCAACAAGCAATTAAGAACACGGCTGGTATCTTTTTTTTGTGGTTCCCCCTAAAAATACACCTATATTGAAAAACCTAAAAATAGGTGAAAAAAATAAACTAAAAATGACTTCATAGTTAATAAGTGATGTATAAGGACAAAGAGCATACTTCTAACAGTTGACTACACAAAGATTACAGGTGTATGTTTTGGTTAAAGAAAACGGGCAAAGGTGCTTATTTTAAAGAATTTGGACAAAATTCTCCCCTGCTTTTGTTGCTTCGGTGCTTTCTGATGCCTTATTTGGATAGCCCACTCTTTTATCGCTATCACGCCATAAAACTATAGAGTCATTTTTAGTTTATTTTTTTGAGAGCGGTTTGATTGCTTTGTGTTTAAGACACTTTTTTTCTAGAACCGCAAACGGGAGCTAGAGAAGTAATGAGTAAGAAGTAAGAAGTTTTTACTCATTACTCATTACTCATTACTCATTACTTCTCTTCTGCTCCATCAAACGCCTTGAGAAGAGTGAGAAATGCGGGCTAGCTACCAGATTTCTCACTCTTGATTGAGAGCAACAACCGCAAGCCGGGTGAAATTGTTAAGTTGAACATTTCTAAATTGCAATCGTCGGTTGCAAAAAAGCGCTTTCCAAGCGCTGCTGTAATCGCGTATATCGCAGTTGGTCGTCAGTAGAACGCAAAGCCTTGGATATCGCTTTCTTGGAACCAACGACAATCACTAACTGCTTGGCACAAGTTAATGCTGTGTACAACTGTTTACGAGACAACATCATATAAGGCTGCGTATAAATTGGCAGAATTACTACCGGATATTCTGAACCCTGGCTTTGATGAATGGTGAAGCTCCAGGCGAGGGCAATTTGATTTAAGTCTGCTCTGGTTCTAACAACAGTATGCTTACCATACTGTACAGTAACTTCCATCTTTTCAAGATCAATGGCCTTGATAATTCCGAAGTCGCCATTAAAAATATCGTGATTATAATCATTAGTCAGTTGAATGATCCGATCGCCTTCTCGTAATAAATTCCCGCCCGTGGTAATCTCTACTTTGTCGGGACTGGGCGGATTAATCAACTGCTGTAATACGGTATTGAGGTTACGAGTCCCAAGCAAACCCCGCGACATGGGGGAAAGCACTTGCACATCAGTAGCTCGATTGTAACCGAGGCGGGGAATCAAGTCTGTAATGATTTCGGATATTGCTTTAACACCATGTTTAGGGTGATGACCGCCGCCGTGCCACAGACACTCAGACACGGGATTATCGGAAATCGGTTCAATTGTGGGAAACTGGCTTCGGTTAATTTGGTGAGCAGCGGTGATAATTGCGCTCTGTTGGGCTTGCCTAAATACTTTGGTCAACCGCACCACCGGAACGTGACCAGAATTAATCAAGTCAGCAAGGATTTGACCAGGACCGACAGAGGGTAACTGGTCAATGTCACCCACTAGCAGTAGTTGGGAACCGTATTGTATCGCCTTTACCAAAGAAGATGCCAGAAACAAATCAAGCATACTAGCTTCTAGCGCGACAATTGCGGTATGGGGTAAAGGGTTTTGATTATCGCGTAAGAAGCCCATTGTCTTTGGGTCAAATTCCAACAAGCAGTGTATGGTCTTGGCTTCGAGTTGTGTGATTTGACTCAGGCGTTGAGCAGCGCGTCCAGTTGGCGCAGCTAAGGCGATAGATTTGCCCATTGCTTTCCACAGAGAGACTATGGTGTGGGTGGTGAAAGTTTTACCGCAACCGGGGCCACCAGTCAGAATCATTACCCTTGAATATGCAGCCATTTCTACCGCTAGCCGTTGCTGTGGTGAAAGTTTGATTTTATGACTCTTGGTGAAGCGCTCAATCCAGGTGCGAACACGAGGCATATCTTGTGCAACTGGTTGGCAAAATCTAGATTGTATTAATTGAGCAAGGTTATGTTCGGTGTGAAAGTACGTTGGTAGATAACATAGCAGCGTTTGGTCTTCGCTTTTCTCGCGGATTAAGTCATCCTTGAGTGCCATATCTTTGATAATATCAGCGAGGGCATTTTCTTCGGGTGTGTGATCTGCTGTAGTCAGGAGTTTGATCACATTCTCAATGAGTAGAGGCTGGGGTAAATAGCAATGCCCATCAGCAGCAGCTTCGTTCAAAACATGAATTAAACCAGCACGGTAACGGAACTGACTATCAGGCGCAACTCCTAAATTAAAGGCAATTTTATCAGTTCTCAGAAAACCAATACCGTAGATGTCAGCAGCTAACTGGTAGGGATTACTGGTGAGAGTAGCGAGTGCTTCATCCTTGTACTGCCTGTAAATTTTGACTGCATAAGTAGTAGAAACGCCATGACTGTGGAGAAATAGCATTAAATAGATGTAAGAGATGTAAGAAAATAAAATAAAAATAAGTTGATAGCTAAATAAAGATATTTTGAATTGAAGCAGAGACTTGATATTTGGGTTATGCCATCGGCGACGGCGACCCGGACGCGAACAATCCCACAAACTATCGAGTTTGCCCCAGTACCAGCGATGAATTGTGTCGCGTACAGTCTGTGGATGCCATTTTAAGTATTGTGCGATCTTTACCACTGTCCATCCAGCGGCTGATAAGCGTAGTACAGTGGCACGACTTTGAGTTCTTGGTGGTATACCTTTTGCTTGAGTGAGTGCTAGTAGGGCTTGATCTTCTATTGGTGACAGGTCAACTTTTAAAGGCGCTGGCATCTTGGTCAGGGGTAAAAATATTTACGACTAAAAGAGATTATCCCAATTTGATGTGCCATTTCACTTTAATGAATTCTATTTACGAACGCCAAGATGCTCATTGATGGGCGAAGGGACTTTAGCGAATGGCAAATTAATTTTTGATGTCAGAAGTTACACAGTTAAAAATCCAACTTTAACGTCGCTCGTACTGCATCAATTTTTGTCGCTGTGGTCTGCTATCTTGTAATGCCTCGTAGATGCTTGGCCACTTACGTCTAAATACTGCTGATAGCGATAAATCTGCCAAACTGTAGGCGTTACGAGTCAGCAATATTGCATCTGTCAGTTCAAAAGTCACATCATGCGCTCTACCTAAATGCTCATAAGTGGCTTGACGAAATTCTTCTAGTTTGGCAAGTTTCATATTGGCAGGTGAGAGTTGGTGGTTCTTCTCTCATCTTCCGGCGAAGGGGGTCTGTGTTAAGCGCAGACTCTCCTTACAAAAATTTTATACTAACGAAACGTACACTCCTTTGTTAACGATCGCCTGCTTTTAGTCTAAACTCCAGTCAGAAGCATCCAAATGTTTTTTCAAAGTGTAGGGGCAATCAGGAGTTTTGATTCCACTGGCGTAAGGTAATTTATAGGATGCCCAAATTTGCCACCGCAAAACATCAACTCCAATAGTTGAACTACCGAATTGTACTCGACAGTCTTTGTCTGGGTTTTGTATAACATTTTTGATGATGGTATTTATCGCTTCTATCTTGAGATTATTCGGTATGCCCATTAGTAGTTTTGTAAGCCACTGTTTGATTTGTGGTGACTGTAGCCAGTCTTTGATCTGGTCATCAGTAGGAGTTAAGCGATTGAGTAATAGCGTGGGATTTTCGTTATCTTCATTAACTTGACTTTTGGGTTGAAAGAGTTGCTGAGAATTAGGATCTGTGTTGGACATAAAATTGATTGGTTAAAAGAGAATATCTCTATTATAGATAAAATGGATAAACCTGATAATAGCTAATATCTTTTATCAAGATATTAAGATAAATAAATATAAGAAAAATTTTTATCCTCTGATACTAAATTATAAAGATTTGACCAAGTGATTATGTTATAAGTATTAAATAAGTTCCTTATGCAAGTATCAAATAAATACTATGCACCCAATAGAGTTTAAGAAGAAGTGGAAATTAACCTACCCCGAACTTTCACGCATTTTAGGATACGCAGATTTTACTGTTCGGAGCTGGGGTCTAGAAGGAAAAGCGAAACGAAATCCCCATTTTGTTGTCTACCAACTTTGCGCCTTGTTAGATGAAAAATGGATAAATCAAGGTAAAGTTCCAGGACAAAGACATCTGATTTCTGAAATGCTTACTGGGTAAATAAATTACCGAAAATAGCTCACCTTCTTGAAGAAGGCAGATACTTCAAAGGCGAAAGGCTTTTATGTTTTGTGAACAAGAACCACTCTCCGGCTAATACTCCGAACAGCGCCGCATAATTTTCTCTATTTTTGCAAATGTCAATTACCCGCCACGAAAAAGGCGGGTATTTTATGTATAGTTAGAAGTTCCAAGAAGTTCTCAGAATCATGGGGATAGGGAGGTTTACCTGGCAAAATGAAGAACTAACAAGACCAGAAGTTGCGGCGATGTTAAAGCCAAAGGTTTCTGCAAGACAACTACAAGCATATTTGAATATTGCTCGGAAGTACTTGCCAGAGTTCCAGAAATTCACCAACAAAAAAACAGGTGGTCTAGATGGCTATGCAAAGCTATACGAGTGTCACATTACAGTACTTCAGGAAATTCGCTCACTAGCTAGGGAACATACTTTAGCTGACATAGAAAGTGAATTTCAACAAAGAGCATTAAACAAGTCAGAAGTGGGAAGTTGGAAGTAGATTTTTTGTTATTTCCAACTTCGATAATAAGGTCAAGAAAAAGGGTTGCAGGTTTAGGGTGTGGGGTGTAGTGAGGACGGCATTGGACGTAGCTCTGAAACCTCGACCAATGCAATTGCCTTAAAATACAGGGCTTAAACACAAAAGGTTGTTGGGGCTATTTCTTCCCACACCCCACACCCCAATACCTGCAACCCCGCCCCAACGGGGCTTGGTGATTTTTAGATTTTTCCTAGAACAATGAAAAAAGGAGTAATTGCCTTGGCATCTAGTAATTCTGTGCGAAGAACACAAACTCAAGTTCTGGCTAAGGCTAGCGCGGCGATTGGGCGCAAGTATCAGCATCATATTTACGCGGCAGGCACAGCGACAATCATTGTCATGCAGTCAATGCCCTCTTATGGGTGGGGCTTGTTCGATTCGGCTCAGGTGGCAATGACTTGTATGTTCGGCGGCGCTGGTGGTATTGGCGGGGGTGGTGCGGCGGCGGCTACCGCCATTACAGCACTTCCCTCAGTTATCAATGCAACAATCACAGTACTTTTGTTTGTATACTTTGTGGCTTCTGGGCTTAAAGTTGCCAACGGCATTGGTGAAGGACAGGAAGTAACGCAGATGGTTCAACAGCCCGTAGGCGTATTTTTCATAATCCTGGTGCTTTGGATTGCTCAAAGCATATTATTTAACGGCGTTACAGCCGCTTGCTAGTGATGAGCGAGTATAATAAATCGCCGATGAAACGGGTGAATCAGTCACTTGGTCAAAATGCAACAATAGGCATTTTTACTGGCTTTCAATTTGCAGTCGCCTTATTTATGTTTGGCGTGGGCTTCATCATAGCGATTATGTTTGGGGTGGGAATAGTTTGGGGACTGCTGGCTGGTGTTTGGTTGAGTGCCACGGTGATAGTTTTATCTGGCAAACGTCCTTACTTGTTCTGGTCAAGAGTGTTCCCAAGCGTTCCAACTTTCACACGCGGCTATATCAGATATACTTCGCCCCAAAACAAAAAAAGGGCGGGTTCCAAAGGGATGCCTAAGCTATGGTAAAAAACAGTATTCGTAATCAAAAAATAGTACCATTTGAAGACTTTTTAGACTTAGCAACTTTAGTAAAACTAAAAAAGGGGAACTATCAAATCGGAGCTTACTTGTTGAGCAAAAAACAAGTAAGTGACACTAACAATACCCTGCAATTAGTATTCGGATATGAATGCACTGGCTTTCACCCACTGTTTAATTCATCAGAGAGACTGGAGGCGATGGCGAAGGCTTTTGAGAACGGCTGTAAAGAGTTCTCGGAGGGTGAGAAATTCACGTTTAGATGGTCTTCGTTTTGCGACGAAGACAAAGTGATTGAAAGCTATCGTCAGAGACTAGATAGCCCTGTATCTCAAGAGACAAAATTTTTGGATTGGGGGCAGGTTGCGCGGATGCAAGAACTGACGCGTAATCATCAGCGCAAGGATATCAAGCTCAGTATTTACACGACTTTTACTGTCCGTCCAGGAGGTACCGAAGGTGGTGACGCGGTAGATAGAGCGATAGTGAAGCTGGCAAACTTTTTACAGCGCAAATTCACCCCAACAGGAGCGACCGAACTCACTGTTCAAAACTTAATTCAAGTTCTTGAAAAAGCAATAATCGTCTCTTTGCGCCACCAACAAATACTATCTGAAATGGGCTTGTTTCCCTCGCCAAAATCAGACAAGCAATTGTGGGGCGACCTAGTTGATAGAATGGGTGCGAAGGCTGTAAAAGTGCCCCATACATTGGTTTATGATACTGGTGAATTAAGGGAAGAGGTTAACGAAGCCGCGCCCAACCCATCGCGGTATAACGATCAATTGCACGCTACATCCGTACTTCTGAATAACGGCATACCCCACGCTGATAGGCGCTGGGTATGTTTGCCGAATCAATGTACTGACAAAAAGAAGTATATCGGCGTAATGACCCTTGCCCAAAAACCAGAAGTGTTTGCTTCAACCCATCAGCAAATACGTTTTTTATGGGACGTATTCTCACGCGAGGTTATTTATGATGTCGAGATAATAACAGAGATTAGCCCAGCCGATCAAAAAATGATTAGGCTCACCCAACAATTGATTACGAGGCGGTCAATAAATGCCGAGGCTAGCGCCAGCAAAAAGACTATTGACGTAGGAGCGCAAATTAATACAGAGCGGTCAGTCGATGCTCAGAAGCAGCTTTATACGGGTGATGTCCCGGAAAATGTAGCTGTCATAATCCTTGTTTATCGCAATTCTCCTTCGGAAATCGACGACGCTTGCAGGCTGATTTCAGGGTATATCAATCAACCTGCTGAGTTGATTAGGGAAATGCAATATACATGGTCAATCTGGCTTGACACTTTGCTGTTGAGACAAAGACCCCAGTTAACATTTCCTTTCAACCGCCGAGCTACTTTCTTTGCTAGTGAAGTGATTGGTTTAACTCCAGTAGTCCAGACAGCTAACGGTGACAAACAAGGCTTTGAATTAGTAGCTGATGAGGGGCAATCATCAGTTCATATTGACCTATCAAAGCCGAAAAATATGATGGTAATTGGCACTACCGGGAGTGGGAAATCGGTAATAATTGCCTCTATTATTTATCAATGCTTGGCGTTGGGAATGTCAGTATTAATGATTGACTTGCCAAATGATGATGGTTCAGGAACCTTTGGAGACTTCACGCCCTACTTTAATGGGTTTTATTTTGATATCTCAAAGGAATCAAACAACCTTGTGCAGCCTCTAGACTTATCAAATATTCCTGAGTCACAGTGGGAGGAGAGGACAAAAGCTCACAGAAATGATATTAATTTAATCGTTCTTCAACTAGTTTTAGGTACACAAAAGTTTGATGGGTTGCTAGCCCAAACTATTGAGTCTGTAATCCCTTTGGGTACAAAAGCCTTTTATGAAGATGCCGAAATCCAAGAGCGATTTGAATTAGCGCAAAAAGCCGGGATAAACACCCCAGAGTGGGCGAATACACCGACATTGGTAGATATGGAGAAATTCTTTTCTCCTGAGTGGATTTCGTTAGGCTATCAGGATGACAACGTAGAAAAAGCGTTAAATTATATTCGCTTGCGATTACAGTATTGGCAAGCAAGTAGTATTGGTAGCGCTATCTGCAAGCCTTCAACTTTTCAAGCCGATAGCCAGTTGATTACCTTTGCCCTCACTAATCTGCAATCAGGAAAGGACGCAGAGGTATTTGGGATGTCAGCATATATCGCCGCGTCCCGTCAATCCCTCTCCTCGCCCAATAGTGTATTTTTCATGGATGAGGCTAGCGTATTGCTTGGTTTTTCTGCATTGTCGCGGCTTGCGGGTCGGAAATGCGCTACGGCTCGAAAGCAAGGCTGTCGGGTGTTTCTGGCGGCGCAGGACGTTATCTCTATCGCCAAATCGGAGGCGGGAGAACAAATATTACAAAATATGCCATTGCGGTTGATTGGGCGTATTGTCCCAGGCGCGGCTAATAGTTTCTCTGAGTTGCTGGGCATCCCTAGAGAAATTATCGATAAAAACGAAAGCTTTGTCCCTAATATTCAGCAGCTATACACTTTGTGGCTGTTGGACTACAACAACAAGTATGTGTGCTGCCGCTATTATCCCTCGTATCCCCTGCTGGCGTTGGTCGCTAATAGCAGAGAAGAACAAGCCACGCGAGATAAATTTAAGAAAATTCACAGTGACAAGTTCACCTGGGTGGCAGAATTTTCTAAATATTATGTCGAGTGCATTAAGCAAGGTAAGCCCTTATGAAATTTGTATCATCGCTCATCCAAAATAAATTTTTAGCGGCAATACTCGCAGGGGTTGCGTCAATAGGAGCTTTTCAGGTTTGGCAACATAACCAAGCCCAACAAGAGAAGACTCTCAAGCAGGCGAAGACTAACTGTGGTGTCTACTTAGGGCTAGGAGAGGACGCAGTTAAGCGCAGTCCTAGCCTTAGAGCGCTCAAGTACGACAACAAGCTACTACGCGGATTGGAGCAAGTTGGTAGTAGCCCTGATTTAACAAAGCCTGGGGCTTATGTGATGCTTTTTCGCACCCCAGCTTCCACTCTTCCACCTAATGCTGTGCCCTTTGATGATTCGTTCTTTACTAGTTTGTTAAACAAGGAAAAATACCCATCTAAAACATTAATGGTTCGGGCAGTTTCCTTTGATTTAAAAAGTAGACAAGCCACTGTGGAATCATTTTGTACTAGAAGACCTTTTGTAGTTAATTTTGATGATTTATATGCTGAATACCAAACGATTGATCGTGATATCAGGCGCAGTAACTCTGATCTCCTTTTCTAGCCTTCCAGCCAATGCCCAAGCCCAGCCGCAGCAAAACCAATCATTCCTGACTCAGTTCCAACAGATTTACAGTAGCTTGCAGACTTACATCAATAATTATCAGAGGGAGTTTTCTAAAAGTTTGGGCAAGCTGTCAGCTGAATTAACCCAGGCAATTGAATCTAGCGTTGGCGATTTGGGTATTCCTGATCCCCTAAAAGCTGGCAAGAATATCGAGAAAGTGATTCAGAAGCAAGAGGGCAACTTACTAATACTAGATCCTCGCATTCAAGCCAGAGATGCTATCAAAGACTGGAACCAGCAATATACACGGGGTCAGTCCCAATCGGTTCTAGGTGCTGAGGGTCAAAGAGTCCAATCGCAGGAGGCAGCAATAACTAATGAGGCCACTGCCCAATCAAGTGAAAATGCGATCGCCGCGCAGGATGATGTAATCACCCAAGACATTCTAAAAAAGGTCGCCATTCAAAACTTGCAAGGCGTTGTAATTGCCAAATCTATCCATGCAGAAGCGCAAAAACAATCCCGTTCTTTGGCTGTTACAAATATCAATCTTGCCGATATTTCTAACCGCATGGATGAGCAAGCGGCGGCGAAAAATCAGGAGTCCAACGCCGCATCTCGCCAAATCATCCAATCTGCCGCCTCTACTGATTCATTCTGGAAGAATCAATGATTACGCTACCTATTCTTCTTGCTCAAACATTGGGGCAACAGCCTGGAGAAAATACGGGCACTACAAACTCAGGCGAAATAGTTCAAGGCGCTATTGAGGGCGCGGATTTAATCTATAAATCGTTTGAGAATGATTGGCTAGAGTTAGCGTCCGGCACTAATCCAATTTATACGGCTGTTGTCGCTATCTCCACCCTTGCGGCAGTTGTAATGGTCGCTTTCGCTTCTGTTGGATGGTATCGGAAATATGCAGAGTCAGGCTTTGCCTTCGACTTCGTTTCCGAGATGGTCTTACCATTATTAGTAATCGTAATGCTTAGTAATAATGGCTTTCTTCTGGCAAACACCACCCTGGCATTAAAAAATGTATCTACTGGGTTAAATAGGAGCATTCTAAGTATTACGAGAAACGGTGTAAATCTGAAGGATGCTATACGAAATGTCAACGCCGATCAAAGCTTTATTATAGCCGCACAATCAGCATTAGCTAAGTGCGAAACACTAGGAAGTGAGAAACAGGAAGGCTCGGAATCAAGCCCTAAACAAGCTTGTATTCAGGATGCCATAGACAATACCCGGAGAGACGCGCAGAAGGCTAGAGAAAAGACTGGCGCAGGCTCTGGCACAGGAAGCTGGAACCCATTAGACCTTAGTGGCGAACTTATCAACAGCGCGATTCAAGGCTTTGTTTATGTGATTCTGAGTGGGTTATCGGCAGCATTTCAATATGTAGTTCAGCTATCGTTTTTAATGGTTGCTTACGTTGCGCCAATCTTCCTAGTTTTATCTTTACTGCCTTTCCAAAGCAAGCCTATTTATGCTTGGCTTGCTGGCTGGTTAGGGCTGACATTGGTTCTCATTTCGTACTCGATAACTGTAGGTATTATTGCCAGCGCGATAGTCTCCAAGCCTTCCAGCAATCCTTTGCTGTTGCAACTTTTGCAAGCCATTTTCTCGCCATTACTCGCGGTAGCCATAGGCACTGGTGGCGGAATGGCTGTATTCTCAGCTTTCACTAGTGGGGTTAAATTCTCCGTGGGGTTACGAAGATGAAATTATTAGAGAGAAAAGAGTTAAATTTTACCCCAATTTTCTTAATAGGAAATGCTGTTTTATTGGCGATTGTTCTATTAATAGAAGTTGTAAATTTTGCTCGACTAGGAACAATTTCTAAAACTAAAGCTTCAACCTTGGTAGAATTGTCTGACGGCGAATCTATCAGAGTTATTCCTATAGGCAGCTTGGAGCGATCACCCCAAGCTATTACGTATTTTGTCGGGCAGACAATGACCGGGCTTTTAAGTTGGAATGCTCTACCAAAGCCAACCGATGATTACAAGATAGACCCCACCAAACAATTAAAGTTAGATCCTGGGATATCGACATCAAAAGCCAAGATTACTACTAGTGTATGGGCTTCAGGCTTTGCGTTGTCAGAAGATTTTCGCGCACCATTCCTTGAGGAGATAAGTAATCTGACGCCGCCCGATGTCTTTAATGGGTCTACGCAATCAATCCTAAAAGTCAGCCTAATCAGTCAGCCGACTAGCATTAAGGATGGGCAATGGAAAGTAGATATGGTTGCAGAGATTGTTGTTTTTCAAGGCAGCAATTTAGTTGGTAAGCCCATCGCTTTTAACAAAACTGTATTTGTCAGGGCGATTGATACGGCTGCCCTGCCTAGATTTGCGTCTGATGTTCAAGAAACCGCATCAACGGTTCGTAAAGCGGGGTTAGAAATTTATAAAATCCAGGATTTAGATTTATGAGCCAGAACACCCAGTCAGCTTTGCCAGAGGCAACTATTGAGATAGAAGAGCAAGATTTTGCCGCGATGAACGGCGCTAAAACAACAAGGGCTAATGATTCAATTCAACCAGAAGAGAATCCCGCCCCAGAAGAAATTGTTACTGCTCGAACAGTCTCGCAATCTCCACTCTTAAAAATGGGCGTTGTTGCCCTAATTTGCTTTATCTTCGTGGCGCTCATTGGGGCAATGCTAGGCAACTCAATGAATGTGCTGAAGTTTTCCAAGGGCATTGTGCAACCGCCCACAGAAGAGCAAACGCCCCTAGCAGAGCCGGAAAATGAGACGGGCAAGGATAAAACAGCGCTTGCTCTGACTAGCCAAAATTACGAGTTAAAGCAGATTCGCGATCGCTTGCCTAGCCCAACGCCAACGCCAAGCGCAACCTTAGCCCCAGCCCCAATCGCACCCGTTACCCCTCCGATGCAACCAGTGCAGCGCGGACAACGTTCTTACCTAGTCGCCAGTCAGCCGACAGCGCCCTTCACTTTCCCCCAGGCTAGAGTATCTATTCCCCAGCCTCGACCCCAGCCCCAGCCCAAAATTGCCCAGCCGATCAGACAATCTCCTTTGGCGTTCCCAACGGCTGCAACCAACGCCCCCACCCAAGACCCCACTCAGCAATGGCTTATCGCTGCAAACGCTGGCAGTTTCAGGAGTTCAGTCGATGAATCAGAAAGCGAGAAACCCATCAAGACTAATGGAATTGAAGGAGGTACAGGAGGAGCTACACAAGTAGCCCAGAACACTACCATTAATTACAACGCTCTTCGCGTACTCGTTGGCAGCACCGCAGAGGGCAGACTAGAAACGCCGATCGCCTGGGGCACTGGTGACGCTGGCAGTCAAAATTACTTAGTGAAAGTATCAAAGCCATTAAAAGCCTCAGATGGTAGCGATGTGGTACCTGTGGGCGCTTATCTAGTTGTTCAACTAGCAGAGTCCAATGGTTCGGGTTTCGCCAAGCTGCGCGGTGTTTCAGTATTGGTCAATTCCAATGGCGATACGCAAGAAAAGCAACTCCCAGAAAATGCCGTTCTGATAATGGGCAAGGATGGTGGTTTCTTAAAAGCAGAGTCTCGCAGAGGTAGCAACCTGGGTAACAATTTCATTTCTGCGATCGTCGCGGGAGTTGCGAAGGCTGCCCAGGTACAGAATCGCCCTGTAACTCAAGTTAGTACGAACTCTAATGGCTTCTCTACTAGCTCCACTACCAACGAGCAAAAAGATTTATCCGCCGCTTTTGGAGAGGGTGCATTTAATAGCGTTCTCGATAATATCAAAAGTTCAAATGTCGCCCGTTCTCAACAGTTAAGCGGTAGAGAAGAAGTATTTGTGATCGATGTTGGCAAACCAGTGCAAATATTCGTTAATCAAACAATATCGTTATGAGGGAACAGGGAACAGGGAACAGGGAACAGGAAAAGCTCATGGTTTTTAAACATGAGATTGAGATAATGACCGGAGGCGGAGCGGCTCGCCTGGGCACTATTTTTTTTGACTGAGCTTTAAACTATGAAACTTTAATTTCTTATCTGTTCCCCGCTTCCTGTTCCCTGTTCTTTGTTCCCAGTAAAAATGGAAAAATGTTAAATAAACTCGCTATTGTTACAACCCTCTTAATAGCAACTGCCTCAAGCGTGTCGGCAATGCCCATCCGAACGGTTCATGAGAATGATGCAAACTCCAAGGCGATCGAATTAAAGGTGTGGAAGGGCTACGGATTAACTATTAATTTGATGTCTACGGGAGAGACTATCAAGCAAGTTTGGATTGGCGATCCAAGTCGCTTCGCTTTTACCTCAAACGGTGGTTTATGCCAGTCATCAGGCGGTGATTCTAACTGCACAGGAGGTAAAGCGACTGTAATCTTTCTTCGCCAGATTGACCCGATCAACTTTCCCGTTACTTCTAGCAGTAATGGAAGCACTCAAATTACAGTGCTTACCAATGAAAAACAATATCAATTTAAGATAGTTCCCGCTAGCGGCAACCCAGCTTATACGAGCTTGGTGATTAAATCTGACTCAGATCGGCCATTGCCAATCATCAGGCAGAGGTCGCCGCAACCGCTAACAGTTCAAAAGCCGCAATCAGCGCCGTCAGACTTCCCGCAGCCCTCGCCGCCACCACAAACAATAAAAGTCTCCCTGCCTCAACCTGTTGCCGTTTTACGCCCCAATCCTGGGACTACGCTAAATGGTGCGATTCAGAGGAACGATGCTAATGCTCTCGTTTTTGGGCTAGCAGAAGCGGGGCGGAAAGGTCAAGTTAAACCCGGATCTACCACCCTTTCAAGGGTAGGTATTTAAAAATCAGGCAGTAGAGAGGGTGATTTGAGAGACATGGAGTTGTGGAGTCAAGGAAGGCCAAGGTTCAGGGAAAAAGCTACCTTGAGGTAGGGGAAGACGATTAAGAACGGCAGCCTTAATCACTAAAAATCCACGACGGAAACATGAGAGACAACGATGGAAGACACTATTTTTCAAATTGCGTCGTGCAACGTGGGTTTGTGGTAATTCGTCTAAACTACTAATAGGCAAATTGGCATCAATAGCACCTCCAACACTAACCTGCCATAAAGTAGCGATTGCGATCGCTAACCAATGTCTCTCGGCTCGTTTGGTATCTGTCATTTTAGTTTGATGCCAAGCAAAACCACCTCTTTTACCGTCTTTAAATAGACATTCAATCCAAGAGCGCATCGAATACCAACAAGCATCCGCAACTTCGGGTTGTAAATCGGTGAGAATTAACCAAGGTTCGGCATAGCCCTCGTCATGACGGGCTAACAATGTACATTCAATCGGGTTACTTTTGAAACAAGTTACCAATGACTCAAATGACTGACCAACTTCTCGAACAAGAGTATTTAGAGGTAGCCAAGAAACAGTACCTTTAATTTGAAACTGCCCCTGAAGGTTAATCCGCATAAAAGGATGCCAACCACAGTTCAAGATTTGTTGATACAACCACTCAGCATAAAGCCCTCTATCTGTGGTGACAATTACAAACCAATCTGGTGGTACAGTTTTGTCTATATGGCGAAATAATTCTTCCCAGTGAGGTTTCCAACTTCCAGGAATGGTAGCTTCAACTATTTTCCAGGCAATTGGAATTCCACAGCCACGGTAAACAATGCTAATTGCTAATACAGTAAAGCGATCGCTTAAAGTTGAAGCATCTGCTGCCAATGCTAGACGTTTTTCACCTTTAGGCCAAAGACTTAGAATCCAAGATAGTAGTGGACTAAAACAAGATGTCACATCCAATGAAGTTCGACCAGTTTTTGTTTTATCTTCTGCGTCTCGATACCATTCCCGCAGTTGCTGACGTATAGTATTCTCCTTTTTACCCAGTAGTTCTGCTAAAAATACTGAAACCGTTGTCAGTCCACTTGATTGGGTCATTACTATCCCAAAAGTCCACATTGCCAGTACAACAGCTTGAGGTTTTGTGAGATTTGGCATTTTTTCAATTACTTTTCTAGTCCATTCTCTTAATTCCTCGCTTTTTCCTACTTGCATTCACCCTCCTGCACCCGTAGTAATTCTGCTGATAAAAGCTAGATAGTATTTTACCTGCAAAAATACGCCTTTATTAAATACCTACCCTTGAAAGGATCTACCACCTGGAACAAGGTACAAGATGCAATTAAATTGTTACGGCGTGGCAAGACTATAGATGAGGCAATTTCGCTTTCTCAGGTCGATAAAACCACTTTTCATCAATTACTTGAATGGGGACGATTGTGAGTGAATTATTAAAAGTTTTTCGCAAAAAACTAGACAAGTTTCTCTATTTGTGTAGGTGGGGAAATGAATTGTTGATACTTTCCGTAACAGCCTAGTTATTAACTCTTACTGTTGTTAAAATCATGAAGTTTAAACTCTTTCTACTGACTGCTTTCGCCTCCCTGGTTCCACTTTCCGCCTCAATCGCAGAGACACCGAGAACTACCCCGACAATTGAGCATTCCCAAGGGAATTACAAAACTGCTGCCCCCGACTGGTCAAAAATCACATGGGATACTTTGCCACCCGTTCAGCAGCCAGGATTTTTAAAGATACCTAAAAACCTGATTTCGACTTTTGGATACGATCCCTCGCGCTCGTGGACAGCAGGGCAAAAAGTAGATTCTGTTGTGATGCTGGGCGATGCCGATGATGCTTTTAAGATGTCTCTATTGAGCTTAAAGTCCATTAGTACGGTGGCTTTGCCCACTACAGCCACAACCACCAAACCCACTCTCAAAGACTTTGGATTAATGCAATGGCAAACGCCAAAAACATTAGTTAAAGCAATGCCTGAATTAAGCAATTTGAGCCTATCAGAAGTTCCCCCATTAGCGGCTCTATTTTCTAAGAATGGTGCTGGACTGGGTAGCAGCACTATTTCTCAAGCCATAGCCTCAAATCCTCAAGCCGCAAACCTGACACTAGATAAGATTGACCTAAGCAAATATTCGCTTGATTCAATTCCTGGGTTGGACAAAACTCAATTAGGAAAGTTTAAATCATGGCAGCAAGCTTATGTCAATCAAATTCCTAAATTAAGTCAAGTTCCCTTTGATAAAATGCCTCAGCCTATTAGCTCTGGCATTGGTGTTGTGGGTATCGCATCTGTTGTACTTGGTACGGCAGAAAAGGGCGACAGAAGGGCTGGGAATAATTACTTTGTGTCTGGCAGCGTTGTCAGAGGCGACCGCACTGAAGAGGTCGCCTGTCCTCCAAGCATTGAATGCTCATACTTAGAGATGGGGGATTTTGCTGGCGAACAAGGGGGCTTATATGGCAAGCGCTGGGCATCTGGCTCATCTCAGCAAGTTAAGGGCGGTTATGGAATTCTTGCCGCCGTGAATGGGGGCAAGGAACCCACGGGGCGGCTAGTGTATGGTAGTGGGTTCAAAGTGGCGCTAACTGGAGTTAATGAATCCCTTGGGACTGCCGACTTTGGCTTATTCTTTAGGATCTGTGCGCGACCGCCATTTCAGCAGAAAACTTGCACCCCTTACTTCATTGGGCCAGTTCCCTGGTTGCCCGTGAGTGAGAATGATTTGGTTATCGTGGGGACGGGACGATGACAGGGACTCCTAAGACGGAGGTTAAGCCAAATCAATTTATTCCCGCAGGACTTGAATCAGCGCTGTTTTCTCCCGCAGGTTTAGGGGTACTTGCCTGTGGTGCGGTGATCGTAATCGCCAAAATCATCGATAGTAGGGGAGGTATTGCCAAGCTAGCGACCGCGCGCTGGGGCGGGACAAGAGAGAAAACAGCGGCTCGTCAGTTGGCGTGTAAACAAATCCAGCAACGCTTGCATAACCGAGTATCGCTGTATGTGGGAACTCCCAAAAATACAACGAGCGAGGTTATTAATGGTGTCCGTAGAACTTGCATCCCTGAAGATTCAACAACCCTTTATTTTCCAGAGGCACAGCGAGGCATCCTAGTTTGTGGTGGCCCAGGGAGTGGAAAGTCATTTTCAATGATTAATCCCCTGATTCGCTCTGTAATTGATCAGGGCTTACCTCTGGCTTTATATGATTTCAAATATGCCTCCCAGGAATCAGCTGATTCTCCGTCTAAAGGGCAAGCTCCAATACTTGCAGGGTATGCGATAGAACGCGGTTATCAGGTTACTGTGCTTGCCCCAGGCTTTGCAGAATCAGCTGTTGCCAACCCTATAGACTTTCTTCGTAGCAATGAAGATTCCGAAATGGCGCGGCAACTTGCGATTACACTCAATCGCAACTTTCAATTGGGTGATAAAGATTCTGGAAATAGCTTCTTTACCAACGCTGGCGATCAGTTAGTCCAAGCCGTCTTTATGCTAGCGAAAGGAACAGAGTTCCCAGATATCATGATGTGCCAAGCAATTCTGGGGTTGCCAAAGTTAGTTAAGCGCATTGAGCAAGCAGAAAATCTAAACTTCATGGTTAGAGAGGCTTTCGCACAGTTTGTATCTGTCGCAGGGTCGCCAGAAACAGCGGCTAGTATTGTGGGCACAGCTAGCGGATTGTTCAGCCGCTTCATGGTTCCCTCGGCATTAGCAGCGTTCTGTGGAAAAACCAATATTCCTTTGGATTTGAAGGGGCGGCAAATGGTTATTTTCGGGATGAACAAAGAAAAGCGTGATGTAATTGCCCCATTGCTAGTCTCGATTCTGCATCTATTAGTTAGCCGGAATGTGGCTAATAAACGTACTTGTCCAATTGTTTTAGGGATTGACGAGTTGCCGACTCTTTATTTACCAGCACTCGTTGATTGGCTCAATCAGAATCGGGAAGATGGATTGGTATCAATACTGGGATTACAAAATCTCTCAATGCTGATTGAATCCTATGGTGAAAACACAACTAATGCAATATTTGGTGGTTGTGCTACCAAAGCATTCTTTAATCCCCAAGATGATGTCGCCGCCGAACGATTTAGTAAGTTTTTAGGTGAAGAAGAAATTAAATACAAGCAACGTTCTCGCTCATCAGGAGGCAAGGGTGGTGCAAGCATTTCTAATTCTGACCAAAACAGTACTCGCAAGTTATTTGATGTCAATCAATTTAACACCTTACCATCGGGAAAAGCAGTAATTATTAGTCCAGGTTTTCGTTCTCGTGGTCAAATAAGTTTGCCAATTTTGCAATCAATTAAGATTCCTCAGCATGAAATCCAATCGGAAGCTGACAGTGTGAAAGCTTGGTACGAGTTTCAAAAGTTCTTATCTAAAAACTCTACTCTCTTAACTCCAGCAGATGAAGAAATGAAAATTCGCCGAGCCTCCGCGATCAAATTGTTACCTTTGATAGAAAATCAAGAGCAATTATCAGAATATGCAAGTCTGATTTAGGCAAGAAAAAGGGAACAGGGAACAGGGAACAGGGAATAGAAAAAATTAGTAATAAATGAAGGGTTTATATGTCAGAAATTAATGATTTTAAAGACTTAAAGATTTGGCAAAAAGGGATAGATATAGCTGAGAAATGCTATTTTTTGACCAAACTCTTTCCTAAAGATGAGTTGTATGGAATGGTACAACAAATCAGAAGGTCTGCGGCATCTATTCCAGCTAACATAGCAGAAGGCTATGGAAGAAGATCAACGGCTGAGTATATAAGATTTCTTAACATTGCCCAAGGTTCACTTAACGAATTAGAAACACATATTATTTTATCTCAGAGAGTAGGATTATGTAGCCAAACTGACATAGAATCAATTATCTTTTTACTACGAGAAGAGAGCCGGATGATTATTGCTCTTATTAAAAAGCTACAACAATAAATTCTGTTCCCTGTTCCCTGTTCCCTGTTCCCTGTTCTCTGTTCTCTGTTCTCTGTTCTCTGGAGAAAATTCATGTCGCCAAGTAAGTTTTATCCGTTCTCTGATTATGACAGAAAACAAATTGCTAAACTCCCTCCTGATATAGCAGCCCTAGCAGATAAATATCCAAGCGAGATTTTAAACACTGCTGATAGTTGGGATAATTTGCCTTTTGATGCAAACTATTTTCCTGAGTGCCTTGAAGTCTATAGTGGCGATGCAGATGATGCCAATATTTTTGTGTTAAATGGTGTTCTGAAAGATTATGTCCCATCTCATGCTGAAAAAAATACATCATCCATAACAGTGATGATTGATGGAGAATTTGCTTACATTGAAGTTGAAGGGAGACAAGTTCTTAATAAACTCGGTGGAATAGTTTTGCCAGAAGTAGCGATTAATCCCGATGTGTTAATTCAGTCAATTCTCAAAGGTGAAAATAATGATTGATGATGGTGAAGCTAAAGAGATTAAGCGAGATTATCTAGAAATTTTAGAATCTCTCCTCAAACTCATCCATGCCAAAGCTAAAGAAAAAGGATTAGATCCCAGCAAGGATGTTCATATTTACTCTAGCTCTAACAAAGTTTATCAAGGAACATTGGGAGAATCCCCCTCTAAAAACTTATTAACACCAACGATAGTAGAGAACTTAAAAAAAGCTCTGTCTGACCCGAAAAATTCTCAAGGGGCAATTTCTATTAAAATTGGTCATGAGAAAGTATTCCATATTAAAAATGGAGAAGTACTGACTGACAAATTAGGTTTAGCTCCGGCATCACAGAAAAATAAAGTTGTAAGTAATGAGCGAATCTACAGTGTAGAAGCTTTAGGAAAACAAGTGCAAGTATTGCAGAAAAAACTAAGCGAACAACAAAAACTTGTAGATAGTATCAAATCAGAACAGTTTTCACCCGAATCTTTATCACAACTAGCTGCTCAAGTTGCCGAAATGAGTAAATCCTTGGAGAAGCAGCAACAGTTGATTGAAAACACCCAAAAAGCATTGTCACAGGTAAATGAACGGTTTTTACCACAAGTTCAAAATACGGTTCTTCAAAATTGGGTGGGTACGGTTGAGAACAAGGTAAAACAAACTGCCAAGAATGTTTTTGAGCGGATTAAAGATGTGCTGACACCCGAAGTAACGAAGCTCAGAAAGGAAATTACTTCACTTAAATCTCAAATTAATGAACAAATTACTAGCTTCAAGGATGAAGTTAAATATCAGACTGACAGTGTAAGAAATGAACTCAATCAACAAGTTGCTAACTTAACTCAAGAGATACGTACACAGGTAGATAGTGTTAAAAACACGGTTGATCAAAGCCTTATGGGTGTTAAGTCAGCTATTGACAATACTCGAACTGAATTACGGGCTACTGTTGATGATGTTAAAGGTCAAGCAATTGAACAGAGTGTCAAAGCAATGCTGAATATCTTGGGCAAAGATAACCCTGATGGTTCTAAGAGTTTTAAAAGTACAAATTTTGATTTTGAACGCCTTGGCGATAATGTAATTGTTCGTGCCAAAAACGGCGAGACTGTTCTCACTGATGGAGTTTTATCGGCTAACATTTCAGAGAAACAGTTACAGGCACTTGATAAGGTTCAATCTGTTGTTGATATGCATCATCAAATTCAGCAGGATTCTCAACAAGAATCACAATTTAGAAATATGCACAGGTAAGCCATGATCAAAGGGGAGCAATGCCCGCATTTCTCACAAGCTGCTTTGTGTATAAGTAATAACTTATAAGTTAAGAATTTTACTCATTACTTCTTTAAGCAATAAGTAAGAAGTAATGAGTAATAAGTTAAGATTTTTACTCCTTACTCCTTGCTCACTACTCATTACTCCTCCATTCGAGATGTGGTGAGAAATCCGGGAATGGTGTTCCATGATCAAAGGGGAGCGTAAAAATGATACTAATCCTAATCATTGGTTTGTTGTTTGCACTGGGTGGAATGATTTTTCTAGCTTGGCTGTTTGTTTTATTTCCACCTTCAATACCAAAGTCAAAGTATCGCTCCCAAGGTTTTAAGCAATCGTCATTACCACCTAAGAGTACAAAATCGTCTGACATTTCATCTCAAAATTTTGTACGACAAAGCCCAGCACCAACGCAAAAGACTCTCTTAGCTAAAAATTTTAAGAAGCCTGTACGACAAAGCCCAGTACCAAGGCAAAAGACTTTCTTAGCTAAAAATTTTAAGAAGCCTGTACGACAAAGCTCAGTACCAATCCAAAAGGCTTTCTTAGCTAAAAATTTTAAGAAGCAATTACTACCAAGCCCAGCGCGAACACCAAGGGTTAGATTACCTAAAAAGCTTAAGAAACACTTGAATAATATTGAGTACGCTAGTCAAGTATTACTTGAGCTTCGTAGCATAACTCAATTAGCCAAATTGCCAGTAGTAATCGCTACGCTACGCAGGATATCGCCTTACGTTTTTGAAGAATTGGTACTCACTTGTTGCTTTGAACAGGGCTGGCAAATCCAACGCAACTTTCGGTACACTGGTGACGGCGGGATAGATGGTCGCGTGTTGATTTTGGGAAAGCTTTATGTAATCCAGGTTAAGCGTTACGCTGATTACATTAGCCCAGAACACATCAAAGATTTCCTGTGCTGTATCGAAGGAGAAGGAGCTAGTGGTGGATTCTTCGTGCATACTGGCATAACTGGACAGTTATCAAAACAATTGATTCGTCGCTCCGATAAAATAATCTTAGTGAGCGGTCAGAAACTATTAAATTTTGTCTTAGGTAAGCAGTTAAAAATAGTGGGAATAACAATACTAATTAAAACAGTGAACAGTTATCAGTGAACAACTAACCTATCAATGAATTGATGGAAATATCTGATACCTGATAATTGATAACTGATAAGTTAGCGCCGAAACCGTAGATGCTCCTCGTTGTCATTTGGCGATGGCGAGTTGATTCCCAATCTTTTCATAATCGATGGTTTTTCATCTTTAATGAGTTGCCTAACGATGTTCATTTTTTGCTCAAAAGTCAAAGCTTTGGCATCAGTTGTAACACTCGTAAATAACTCGCTGACCTTTGCTCCTGTTACCTTTTCACCTTTGACATATTTTCCTACTTCCATAACTAAAGCAGCCAATCTTTCAATATCTAAACCGTGAATTATTTGTTTAATGTGTGATTTAACTGACTCTTTTAATAACTCAGTTTCTACTTCTATTGAGAGGGATTGAACGTTTCCTTGAGAATGATTTTGATGATGTCCCCATTTTTCAGTCAAGTCAAGTATCTTTTGTAAAGCAGTAGTAAATTCGGTATAAGTTTGAGATTGGCTCACCCCTAGCAATTCTTTCAGTTTTGAGAGCGCTGATACAGTCTCATAACTTGCAACAGTTTCTTGAGCAACGTAGTCAGAAATAGCATTAAGAGCTAAGTGTTCTGAAGTTCGAGTTTTTTGGGTCAAATACCCTACGAATTCATTGTCCAGTAGTTGCTGAAACTGGTTGAATGTGGTTTTTCCTACTTTTAGCTGCTGGCTGAATTGAGAAAGTTGTTTTATTAGTTGTGGTAAGGTTTCAGTAATGATGGACTCAACTAATGACTGTTCTATACTTTGAGCAATTGATAAGATAGTTCTTTGTGAATCAAGTCGTTGTTCAATTTGAGTAATAGCTGCTTCTAAGCCGTGGAATCTAGTTTCTCCTCCTTTTAGCTGCTGGTGATATTGAGAGAATTGTTTTATTAGTTGCGGTAAAGTTTCGGTGAGGGTAGACTCAACAGCCGAGTATTCAATATCTTCAACAATTGATAAGATAGTTCTTTGTGATGAAAGTTGTTGTTCAATTTGAGTAATAGCTGCTTCTAAGCCGTGGAATCTAGTTTTTCCTCCTTTTAGCTGCTGGTGATATTGAGAGAGTTGTTCTATTAATTGTGGTAAAGTTTCAATGAGGGCAGACTCAACAGCCGAGTATTCGATATTTTCAATAATTTGATCTACAGTTTTTTGTGAATCAAGCCGTTGTTCAATTTGAGTAATAGCTACTCCTAAGCCTTCAAAGGTGGTTCTTCCCTTATGAGAAAGGCAAGTTTTAGAAAGTTGTTCTATTAGTTGTGGTAACGTTTCAGTAATAATGGATTCAACTAATGACTGTTCTATATTTTGAGCAATTGCGTCTACAGTCCTTTGTGAAGAAAGATATTGTATTTCATGCTCAATTCTTGTAGATATTTTATCAAATGCGGGTTTAAGAGCTTTTTGCTGTTGGCAAGTTTTAGAAAGTTGTTCTATTAACCGTGGCAAAGTTTCAGCTAGGGCAGACTCAACTAATGACTGTTCTATGTTTTCAAGAACTGATAAGACAGTTTTTTTTGTTGAAAGGTGCTGCTCAAATTGAGAAATTGCTGTTTCTAGGTCGTCGAATTTAGTTATTCTTCCTGAGATATGCTGGTGATGTTGAGAGAGTTGCTCTATTAGTTGTGGTAACGTTTCACTTAAAGCAGACTCTACAGCCAACTGTTCAATATCCTCAGCAATTATATCGATAGTTTTTTGTAAATCAAGGCGTTGTGATAATGGCTCAATTGCTGTAAATATTTTGTCGAATGTGGCAATACCTTTTTTTAGCTGCTGTCTCAAAGGAGAAAATTGTTTTATTAGTTGCGGTAATGTGACAGTGAGGGCAGAGGAGACAGCCGAGTATTCAACATTTTGAGTAATTGCGTCTATAGCTTTTTGTGATGAAAGTCGTTGCTCAATTTGAGTAATGACTGCTTCTAAATCGTCAAATCTACTTCTGACTCCTTTTTGCTGCTGTCTCAAGGGAGAGAGTTGTTCTATTAGTTGCGGTAAAGTTTCAGTGAGGGCAGAGGAGACAGCCAAGTATTCAATATTTTCAGCTATTGCCCAAACAGTTTTTTGTGAACTTGAAAGTTCTGACTGTTGAGCAATAGCTGTTGTGTGAGCTAATTGCTGACTGCCTTGAGAGAGTTGCTCTAGTAATTGTGGCAACAAAGTTGTTAGGGTGGACTCAACTACTGACTGTTCAATAAAGTCAGAGATTACATCCACTGTTCTTTTTGATAAAATTTGTTGCTCAATTGAAGCAATCACTGCTCCAAAGTCATCTAATCTGGTTCTGGCTCCTAAGAGGTGTTGTTGATAGCCGTACAGTTGTTCTGTTAATTGTGGTAACGTTTCAACCAAGGCATCATCAACTACTGACTGTTGAATATCCTCAGTAATTGCGTTTAGGAGTTGTTCGGTAGTTGGTCGTTTGGCGTTTCCATTTTGTTCAAAACTGACATCACTTGCTGCGCCGTCAATAATTGCTGAATCTTCTGGGTTAACTTGTCTTGAGAAGTTCGTTGCTCGTTGACCTCGAAGCCAATCATCTGTAGAGCTTGGGTTAATTCTTGCACTAATGGCTCTAAGTTCGAGGACTTCTTGGCATTCAATGTCTCGGCTAACTGCTGTAAGAAGTCGCTCAACCTCTGTTGCTGGGCTACCTCTAAGCTCTGAATTTTTTCGGTGAGTTGAGAGTTGTTGATTTCTAACTGCTCGAAATTCTTGTTCAGTTTCTCGTGAGAGGTTAATAATTCCTCTATCTTCTCGGTTAATAACTGTATCTGGGTTGGGTTGTTGTTGGTTGTCATGGGTTTGTCCTATTGGTTGATTTGGTGAGGTTTGTTGTAAAGAACTTTCTTTAAGCTGAAGTTTGGGTGGTTCTATTGCAGCAACTTTTGAGTGTTGATTGTGCTGTTGCCAGTCCCTTAACTTCATTGCTTCATGGCTCAATTTTTCGTAAGCCAGTGGCCCACTTGCGACAATGAAATCGTCAACACCTTTAGAAGGCCCTGGCAAGCTGACGATCTTGACCCTAGCTCCAAGCTTCTGCAACAATCTTCCAGTTACGGAAATATCCCGCTCAATATTGAGCTTCGTTTCAGGCTTGGTTTCATAGTCAAAGCAGAATTTGATTTCTCGAGAAGGTGTGGCGAAAACTGCTAACTCTTCATGAAGATAAGACTTACCGATTTTTTTGCCAAACTCATCTTTGGGAGTTCGGTATCCCGCCGAAATCCCAGGTAGCCCAATGGCAGCGTGACCTTGGCTCAACAGGCTGGCTGCTTTTTTCGCACCTTCTGCGATCGCACAGGGGATATTATGTTTCCAGACACAGTACCAAAATCCTGATTTGCGCTCCTGTTGCGTGGGGTTAACTTTGTGTTTGGAGTAGATGCGTTCGGCAATATCTTCAGGGACATTAAGCAAGAAGATACTTAATTCAACTTTTGGGGGATGCTCATATTTAATGAATTTCCCTTCAATTATTTGACCATGATCATCTTTTTTTGGTCTGGGCGTATTCGGTTTGTAACACCCCCATCTTTTAATCGGTGGTTTCTCACCTGGCTTTAAGTCAGCAAATGTTCGCGCATCAACTCCAGCATCACACCACCATCCACCAGCATCAAGATGCGAATATGTCCTTATAAAACCATCTGTTAGCCGTCCTGTATTTGTTCGATTCAGCTTTTCGCTGACCATGAGCCGTTCCCAGGCTTCATGCTCACCACCTGCATAGTTAAACTGAAGACTCTCAAAGTTCAACGCTGTAATATTAGGATGAATGGCACTTGATTCAAACTCTTGCCAGTGTTTTGGTTCAATAAAATTAGGTATTTTTTCAGTCTGATTGGGTGTCCAGAATGGTTCTGTGGGGACAGGAGATTTCAGTACTGGCTTAGAGAAAACCGATTCAAGAGTATTATAATTTGGTGTCTCTTTCAAGACGGGCAAGACTTTCAATACTTTTATTGATGAATCATGGCTTGTTGTCCGGCTAGATGCGACTGATTTCACAATTGGCCCGACAAAAGGAGTAGATACTGTCGTCTCTTGTTTTAGTACTGGCTTCTCAAAAGGGGCACTTATATTTATAGTTATTGCTTGGTGCTGCTCAATCGTCGATTTCTGAATTTGTTTTCGTAGCAATTCCAAAGCATTCTCTTTGGCTTTCGACTGTTGCGCCAACTCTACCAATCGCGTTGGATCTTCGGTGTAAATTTTTAATTCATGCCTTGCACGGCTGGCAGCAACATAAAAACTTTCCTGTCCAATAGTGAAATCTGCCGAAATTAACACCCGATCCGCAGTTTTCCCCTGACTACTATATGTTGTACTCACAAGGGCATAGTCTAAGTTTTGCGCCTGTGCCAAACTAATGGATTCAGTACGCTCATCAGCATATTTAATCTGGACGATATTCAGGTCGATGGCTGTTACAGTAAATTCCTGCCCGTTGCGTCGTCCCAATTGCCGAACGTTTTTCTTCCATTGCAAGCGATCGCCCACAGCAATTTCAATCTGGTGACTCTGGTAAACCGCTTTATCAAAAGCCGTGTCTACATCCATTACCTGACCATTATCACCAATTAGGGTCAACTTATCAGTAGTTCGACCTACCACTTCATATAATTTGCCTTTATCCAGCCCCCGGCGTTTGTAATCCCGTGTCGGCATGACCACATCACCAATTTCAAAGTTATGGGCAAACCGCATCTGTACTTTTGTCAGATTTTTGGTTTGCAATTGGGTGATGGTTGCAGTTTCTCCCAAAGTTCCTTCACCCTTGAGCTTCGAGCGAATCGCTTGGGTAAGGGCAAGTCTTTCTGTATTTGTTCCAGCTAACACAAGAGTTTTGAGTCGCTGCTCTGGTGTCCCTACTATATAATCATTGGCGATCTGCTCTATTTTGGAAAAACTATCTATAGAAAGTATGGAACCGTTGGCTTCTAGTCGTTCAAAACCAGCTTCAATCCTGCCATCAGCAATTAAATCTACTGCTAATTTTAGTTGAGGGTCTTTTTGGCGCAACGATTCATTGAGGTGTGCGGTTTTAATTCCTGCTTGCTGCAAGGATTTGAAGGGATTACCTGCTGATACTGCTGACAACTGCCGAGTGTCACCGACTAAAATCACCCTAGCTTTAAGTAAGGTTGCTCTTTGTAGGAGTGCATGGGCATCCTTAGCACTGAGTAAACCCGCTTCGTCCACAATCCAGATTTGATTTGGTTCAATCTGTGGTGGTGGTTCCGAAACCAGTAATCGAGCAACAGTCTCAGACTGAATTTTTAACTCTTCGCTCAAAACCTTAGCAGCAGAGGAACTAGGGGCGAAGCCAATAATAGTGTAGCCGGCATCCCTTGCGATCGCTTTGAGTTCTTTAAGAGCAAAAGTTTTCCCAGCACCAGCTACTCCCTGCCATGCAATGAATTGGTCAGATGTAGTTGCAGCTAATTCTACCGCTTCCCGTTGCCCTTTGTTCAGTAAAGTATTCTCCAAAAGGCTTTCAACTACTTCCGGGTGCGAAATTGGGTTAACGTTGCCTTGTGTCTGCTGCATTAACTCTATTGTCGCCAACTCCCGCCGGACTGCTGTCATCGTTGTAAATTGATGAGTTAAACCTGGCAAGCCGATTAACTCCTGGTGGGATTTTATCAATGGCTCAATGGCTGTTACATCAGTGGCTAAACGTTCTTCTAGGACGAATTTTTCTAAGTCTTCCTGGGTAAATGCTACATTCCTTTCTGAGCAGTGAGCGATCGCTAAATTCAAAACGTGACTCAAATTCAAATCATTGGCTGGTACATTCTCCCAAGCTTTCATGGGCGGCAGAATTAGAAGAGGATGTGCGCTTGGCTTTTAACCTGCCGATTAAAAAAGATGCGTTGTGCTTACGTTTCACGGATGTATACGGATTATTCCGTTATCAAAACGCTACATCAGCTATTTCAAACCATCGTGCGTCCTAGCAATTTGCTCGTTTTAAAGGAATATTAGCAATGTTTTCAGATGTTGAGTTTCGCTTACGAAGTAGAGTTAAGACTGATAGCCCCGAAGCAATGCTGTTTAAGTATTTAAACTCCAGAAATACTCTTTATCCTGCGAAAGATATGGTGATAATTGCTATTAGCAGCTATTGGCTTCCTTTAGCCTATCAAGCCCAAGAGCAACCCGTAGATTTAGAACCACACATTCGTGCTTGTCTTTACCGCCTTCAACTTCACTCTTCATATCTGATGGGACTGCTGGGAGAAATCCCGTCTCAGGCAGCCACGATGATTGCAGTAAACAGAAATTCACTTTCATCACTTTCCCTTCCATCCAATATTCCCCCAACAGAACCATCTAAGATTCCCGCAACAGAAGAAAGACATTCATCACTTTCCCTTCCATCCAATATTCCCCCAACAGAACTATCTAAGATTCCCGCGACAGAAGAAAGACAGTTAAAAGTTGACTGGTTAAATCCTTTTTCAACTTTATCTAAATAGGAATTCATGATTATGTATCAACCACAAGAACTTTTTAACAACCTCTCACCATCCGAAATTAGCCGGACTTTACGCTTGAGTGGGATACCTGAAAAAGAGTCATATACCGAGAATGATGCAGACAGGTTTCGTGAATGTCGCACTTTAATTGAGCAGGGTGGAACTGACGAGGAAGTAATGGCTCTATTATCTCCAGTTGTTGACAATGCACTGTCAGAAACTCAGGGCAATTCCTCGTCGTCAACGAAAAATGGGGGGAAAAAACAAGGTAGGAAAGCCCAATTACCATTAGATATCACTGAATTACTAGTTATTGCTCGTGAAAGAGGCTATAAAATCGCACTTTCTCAGGCTTTAATAATTCTCCAAGTCTGCGGACTATCTGAGCAAGATGAGTATAGCCCAGATGAGTGCGAACGCTTTCTTGAAACCTACAAATCAATAAAAGAGCAAAACAAATCCTTTGAAGAAGTTGCAGCCAGCTTAACAACTCTAGGTAAAAGCGAAAATTCTCAACAATTAAAATTAGATGCAGTGATTGAGAATGTTAGTGAAAAAGCTGTAGCGGCAAGAGAAGATTTATCTAGCTTGATTGATAAAATTACTGCTGCTCAGGCTGAAGAAGCCCCAGAGTTAGTTCAATCACTTTACCTTAAAAATGTTGCACTGAAATTACAACAGAGCGATTCTGAAAATAACCTCTTCGCTCAATTAGAAGAAAGAATCATGGCGAGAATCGCCGAAAAAAAGCAGCAGAGGCTACAGTTATCTGGAGTGACTTGGGAGACGACACCCTTACCATCTTCTTCGCCCACGCCGATGCTGTCGCCCAACGCATTAGAGAATGGAACGAATACCGATTAAAACAAGAAATTGCAGCCAAAGAACGCACTATTGATATTCAAGTCGAAAAAGCCTCAGATGCTAAAGCCAATAAATTAGCTGCTCACAAGCTGGAAAAAATACAGGCATGGAACGAAGCACAACTAGAACGTCAAAAACTTCGTCAAAAACGCTTTGAACAGTTCAAAGGACTTGTTTTTTGGCTCGGTGGTTGGGTCGGTTCTGGCCGCTCTGGTATTTTCTTTTTTGGCTCTGCCATGTTAGCTTCTGCGACTTTTGCAGGAGTAACAATCATTAATCTGCCAACAAATCTTTCCTGTCCTGATCCCAAAAGTCCCTGTTATCTGGTATATCAAATGCGATTTAACAATAAAAGTGTGATTCTTCCACAACAGACCAAGGATATTATTGCTGAGTATGAGCGCAATAAGAGTAAACCTAAACGGCGCAGATAATTAAGTTTTGGGGAAAGAGAAACTGTCTGTTTTAGTTTTCCCTATCTTTGGAACAGCATCGAATGGCACGAAGACTCATGTGAAATATCGTCAGGGCAGGGTGTTGGGTGTAGTGTTAATAAAAATTGAATTTTAGTGCGCTAGACAAAACCAAGTTGTTCGTAATTCCCTACACCCCACACCCCACACCCTACACCCCAAAACCAGTAATACCAAGGGTTAAGGCTTAACAAGCGTGCCATTCGGAACAGCATCAATAATTTGATAGAGGGATGAAGTTATGAACGACCTAAAAGAAATTAAACTTTGGGACGATTGGGATGATATAGCGGTTATTAGTC
>NZ_JAWJTF010000237.1:0-3346 GCF_048836525.1 Nostoc sp. CALU 546 | reverse complement strand
CGCTTAAGAGCTTTTAAGCTCTGTAATCCATCTTTTGATGACGCACAGTACGCCATATTTGGCGGAAAGTTTGTTGAGGTAAAAATCAAGAATCAGCCAAAAATGAGTCCGATAAAACTACAAAAGTGACTGAGGTTTTACAACGCTTGTGTCAAATTAAAGCAGAGGCAGGGGAGGAAAGAGTTGATAGACAATTAGTTCTTTTCCCCCTGCTTCTCTTCTACCTCTGCTGCCCTCAACGCAAAAGTTCCTTAACCGAAGGTATTGGGAGTGTCGAGAGGCGTAAGCGGACTGTGACTACCAATCTCAATTGGGAGGCAAGGTAACACAGAGAGAGCGATCGCGTCACCCAATCACAAAAGCTAACTGATCACGCCACTGTTAGGAGAGATCACCTCCGGTGGGCGGTTACGCCATCGCGTTTACAAACAGAGTTAGAATCTCCCGTAAGTCATGGACAAAAAACATTTGTCTGTTATTCTCATTTAAGTGGGAAAAATGTATATTTTTAAACATTCCATTGGGAACGGCAGTAATGACGGCAGTATGACGGCGATAGTGCCGTCAAAAACGAAATTTTTCTGGGATTTTGTAAATCTTCTAATGGTAAAATTGACGGCAGTATGACGGCCCTGTTGACGGCCTACACGGTAAGGGTAAAAGCTCAAATCAGCCGCCTGAAAATAAACATACCTACTACGGTTATTTTCGCTATTGTTGATTTGAGAAAATTGGCTGTTTTTGACTTAAGTAAAAATACTCAGTGAGTCCGAAAAAGAATTTGAGCAAGGACGTGAAGTATTTTTGAAAAAGCAAGGTAAATCAATTCCAAATTCACGCATTCCAAATTGGAGAAGTGCGATCGCCCGTAGTCACGTCAAGAATTGAGATTGGGGATTTGGGTTTTGGTAGTCATGGTCTGGTAGTCATAATAGATTTGGTAGTCATGATAGTTAATATCTATTTATATAGAAGGCGTGACTACGGTATCAGAACTTGATACAAAATGCTGCTATTCTCAGTGGTGACTACCAATTTTGTATAAAACCCAGCATTGCCAAGTGAGTACAAAAATGATGCGCTCGTCCGTAGTCATGCTAAAAATTGAGATTGGAGGTTTAGGGTTTTGGTAGTCATGGTTTGGTAGTCATGGTCTGGTAGTCATGATGAATTTGGTAGTCATGATGATTAATATCTATTTATATAGAGGGCGTGACTACGGTATCAGGACTTGATACAAAATGCCGTTCTTCTCAGTGGTGACTACCAAATATTGTATAAAAGCTAGCAGCAGTAAGTTGCTAGAGAATTAATCGAGATTTTGCGATCGGTAGGGAATTAAGCATACGCCGAAGAAGGTGCTTCGGCTAGCAAGAACCGCAGGCATCGCGGCCATTGTCTAACTGCTGCCGGGAGCAAAATCAAGAGCGGTGGCTTTAACGTCTGAAGGGGTGAGGCAAGCGATCGCGCTGTGGTCAATTAGAGGCAGAGAAATTAGGCAGTCAGGATGATCGCCTTTGCAAGCTACGCCCGTAGTCACGCTAAGAATTGAGATTGGGGATTTGGGTTTTGGTAGTTATGGTTTGGTAGTTACGATGAATTTGGTAGTCATGATGGTTAATATCTATTTATATAGAGGGCGTGACTACGGTATCAGGACTTGATACAAAATGCCGCTCTTCTCAGTGGTGACTACCAAGTTTGTATAAAAACCAGCATTAGCAAAGCAGTACAAACTTGAGATGGTGGCGCGGCTATGCCAGTGAAAAGACGCGACAACGTAGTTGTAAGTCTTGGGCATTGGGTATGGGGTGAAGCGCTTGCTCCCTTAGCGATTGCCTACGGTGGCGGGTAAGCTGGGAGCTAGCCAGAAGAAAATAATAAAGCATAACTACTGGAGCGATCGCCATCGTAAAACAGGAGACGCGGCAACGCAGTTGCCAGTCCAGTCCACCACACCCACCACACCACAGATGTCAATAACCGCGCTGAAGATTCTGTGCAATGGCCTAACCGCCCTCTGTCTTGCGATCGCTAATCATAGATTTGTTCCAGCCAGTTACTCAAATTGCTACTAAAAACCCAATGAATGAATTTTGGGTAAGGGCTGGGCGCGATGATTTTCTCTAAGAATTTTGAGGAGCGTAGCTTGCTGCCAACTCTTGGAGACGTTGCGCGTAGCTTGCTTCCACGAAGTGGTACGGCATCGCTTTCTCTAAGAAATTTTGCTGGCTGTCAAAGAATAGTCACAACCTGTTATCGCTTTCAAAACTTGTTATTACAAATGTCTAACCAATAGATGCGGTATGGAGGCGTAGCTTGCCTCTACTAGCGCGGCTACAAAAGTTATGCCCTAAAATTTTAAATAGGCATAACCACTATAACTGCCATGACAGACCGCATCGACCAAATCATAGAGAAGCTTCAACAATTAAAGGAAATCAGGCAGCATCTGGTCAATGAACCAATGTCTGAATCTGGGGTCTGGATTCATCAGTATGAGGTACGCAAAAAATATAAAAAAGATGGTGAAATCTACTGGTATGTATACGCAAAATGGCAAGCTAATGAGCCAATTTTCAAGAGAAACCCAAAAGCTAGGCTAAAAGGGATTGTCAAGCGCGGCAAGAACCCAGAGTATACCTGTCACCAACACATAGGCAGGGTCAGCAGTAGCACAGGGCTAGGAACTGATTCAGAGGTCGCGATCGCATATCAAGAGTGGGAAAATCGCTTGCGGTTAGACGCGCTTGATAAAGCACTTGATGAGATAGAAAACGCGCTTATAGAAGTTATGCCAGACCAAAATAACAAAGCATAACTATTGTGGGGCATAGCAGGAGACGCGGCAAAGCCGCCGTCGCTTAGGCAACGCAATTGCCAGTCATAACCACCCATCACGCCGAATACCTGATAACCGCGCTGGCAATTGGGAGAGCGATCGCAGAAGGAAGACGTGGGAGACGCGGCAACACAGTTGCCAGTCAAAAACCACCGAGAACGCGGGAAACGCGGCAAAATCAATAACTTGTTATTACATAAAACTGTTATAATCTTTCAGTCAATTTTATAACCTGTTAGATATTTAAAATTAAACCTATAACATATTAGCTAAGGTAGTAACAGGATAATGCATATATACTGTTATAAACTCATCTACCAATCTAACCATTAGCTGAAACCCTTGTTATACAATAATTGTGGATATATGCGCTATGAACAGGTTATGCAAATATGAACAGGTTTTAATTAACTGGTTAACGAATACATGAACCTGTTATCTAAAAGCTCATTGCAGACATAATAGCGTATCTAACCTGTTACGTCTGTTAATTTAAATTAACAG
>NZ_JAWJTF010000005.1:97635-169900 GCF_048836525.1 Nostoc sp. CALU 546 | reverse complement strand
CCAGTCAAGCGGCTGAAGATGCCATTCTGTCCATTAAAACCGACATCAATACCAGCCCCATTATTCAACTGGCTGTAGTCTGCAACTAGAGTATCAGTGCCATCGCCACCGTTGAGCGTATCATTGCCAGCACCAGCAATCAGCACGTCATTGCCAGCACCGCCATTAAGAATATCATTGCCAGCAGAACCACGCAGAACATCGGTGTATTGTGTGCCTGTAATTTCAAATCGCTCAACATTGCTGTAGCTAAGTACAGGGTTCCCAGTATAGCGGCTGAAGATAGAATTTTTACCCTGGTATGCCACTTCAATACCAGCCCCATTATTCAACTGGCTGTAGTCTGCAACTAAAGTATCAGTGCCAGCACCGCCATCAACAATACCATCGGTGTCAGTGATTCTGTCGTTGCCATCGCCACCGTTGAGCGTATCATAGCCAGCACCACCAAAAATTAGGTCATCACCAGCGCCACCATTGAAGATGTCATTGCCAGTACCACCACGCAGGACATCGGCGTATTGTGAACCAGTAATTTCAAATCGCTCAATATTGCTGTAGTTGAGTACCGGATTTCCGGTAAAGCGGCTGTAGATGGCATTTTGACCCTGGTATGCTACATCAATACCAGCCCCATTATTCAACTGGCTGTAGTCTGCAACTAAAGTATCAGTGCCAGCACCACCATCAACAATACCATCTGTGTCATATATTCTGTCGTTGCCATCTCCACCGTTGAGCGTATCATAGCCAGCACCACCAAAAAGCTGGTCATCACCAGCACCACCATTAAGGATGTCATTGCCAGCATTACCACGCAGGACATCGGCGTATTTTGAACCAGTCAGTTCAAATTTCTCAATATTGCTGTAGCTGAGTAAAGTAGCAGTATTTACACGGCTGAAGATGGCATTTTGTCCATTAAATCCCGCATCAACACCAGCACCATTATTCAACTGGCTATAGTCTGCAACTAGAGTATCAGTACCAGCACCACCATCGACAATACCATCTGTGTCAGATAGTCTGTCATTGCCATCTCCGCCATACAGGCTATCAAAGCCGATTCCACCATATAGGTTATCGTTGCCAGTTCCACCATCTAGGATGTCGTTACCAGCTCCACCAAGTAGGTTGTCATTACCTTCATCGCCATAAATTTTATCGTTCTGAGATTTACCAGCTAGGTAGTCATCGCCTCCTTTTCCAGAGAGCAACCAAGGTTGTCCGTCTTCGTCAGCGATGAAAGTGTTGTTAGAATTATCACCAGTGTATGTTCCCATTTGAATTTCTCCTTAATTGTTGAAAATAATGTTTTCGATGAAGCGATAAGCCTCGTTTTAAGTCGGGAAATGTCCTGTTTTTGGGTGCTTTACCCTTTCGTTTTTCAGGACTCCTTTACTTTAGGTTTCTAGCCCGATCGCGTCGATGGAGATAAGTTATGGAAAGTTAAGGAGATAATTAAGTCGAATTTTTCTAAAAAATTAATGACTTCTCACGGGATTTGGAAAACCTCTCTCCTTTTAGAAGAGAGACTTTGAATTTTCCCCCTTCCCGCGACTAGTTGGGGGTTTGGATAAGGTTTTTTGATGACACGCCGCTAATCGCAAAGCAAAGACGCGATAAATCGCCGTCTCTACAAGGGACTGATTCTTGTAAAAACGGTGATTTATCGCGTCTCTTGCCTTAATCGAACCGTATTGGCCTGACTTTGATGGGCAATGGCTGCTGGAAAAAGCGGAATGGTAGCGTAAATCGAAATTCTGTGGTCAGAATTGAGTGTAATTTGCCTATGATTGAGGATGCCCGATTACAGCAGATAAAGTAGTCAATAAATCTGTCGCTGTGTAAGGCTTAGACAGAAACTTCTCTGCACCAACGGCAATAGCCTTTTGCTCGTTAGCGGGTAAACCACTGGTGGCAATAATCTTAATATTGGGGTTGAGCGATCGCAAAATGGAGATAGTTGTTAATCCGTCCATGTTGGGCATGGACATATCTAGCAAAACTGCACTAATTCGTTCCTTATACTGGGCATACAAAGCGATCGCCTCAATGCCATCGTTAGCTACAAGGGTTTTGTAGTTATAATCTTCTAAAGTTTCCTGATTAGTTTGTTTTACTAAGTCTTCATCATCAACAACTAAAATCAATTCGCCATTACCTTCAGGTAATTCTACCTTTGTTATTGTCTCGGTTGCTGTGCCTTCTCCTCTGGGCAAAAACACCTGAAATTGTGTCCCTTTACCTACCTGAGTTGATACTTCCACAAAACCACCGTGGTTTTTGACGATACCTAAAACTGTTGACAGTCCTAGCCCTGTACCTTTACCAACTTCTTTAGTTGTAAAAAAGGGATCAAATATGCGCTCTAAGAATTCTGGAGGGATTCCCGTCCCTGTATCTGAGACGGTAACAACGATGTAGCCTCCTGCTTTCGCGTCCAGGCGCATTCGGGCGTTTGTTTCGTCAAGCATCCGGTTTTCGGCATTAATTGTGAGCATACCGTCATTGGGCATAGCGTCACGGGCATTGACTGCCAAGTTCATAAATACCTGTTCTAGTTGGGTGGGATCGGCTTGCACCATCCATAATGTGTTTATGGGAATGTCATTAACAATTTCAATAGATTTAGGAAATGTCTGTTTGATGACTTTGACCAATTCTTGGAGCAAATGCCCAGGCTGCAACAAGATGCGCTTCCCTTCTGTACCACGGGTAAAGGCGAGAATTTGTTTAACTAAGTTTGCTCCACGCTGTGAGCTATTTTCTAGTGTTTTGAACAGTTCTTGAGTCCGCGCATCCACATTTTTGCACCTCAAAGGCAGCAATTGGGCAATCATGATTATGGGAGCAAAGACGTTGTTGAGGTCGTGAGTAATGCCACTGGCTAGAATTCCTACACTCTCCAAGCGTTGAGTGCGGTAAAATTGTTGCTCTAGTTGTTTTTTCTCGGTGATGTCGGTGTTGACTGATAGGATAGATTGGCTTTGTCCAAATTGATTGTGTACCAGTGTCCACCGACTAGCAACGATAATTTTTCTCCCAGTTTTGGTGGTTTTTTCTAACTCCCCTTGCCAAGAACCTTGTTCGAGAGTGGTTTTTACACCAACTTCCATTTGAGACAAGGATTCTACCTGGAAAAGTTCATGGGCTAATTTCCCTATGCTTTCCTCTGCTGTCCAACCGTATAAGTTTTCAGCACCTCGACTCCAGAACAGAATGCGGTTTTCTAAATCGCGGACAAAAATGGCATCGGTAGCAATATCAATTAAGGCCGCTTGTTCGGCAATTTTCTGTTCGGCCAACTTGCGATCGCTAATATTACGGCTGACGGCTGCTAGACCAATTAGCTGGTCGTTGATGTCTTTGACGCAAGAAACGCTGTAAACCATCCATAATGCTTCTCCCGTCTGGAAATGACGGAAACGAATTTCTAATTCCGCCCGTCCCTCACGCAAAACACGCGGGAAAAATTCATTGATGATAAAGTCCTGATCTTCGGGAAAGAAAAATTCCCTGACTGACGTTTCCCTATATTGCTGAGTGTCATTCAGCCCGACTAGTTCCATACCCGCCCGGTTCAAATAGAATGGCACAAAATTCATATCACACATACCGATAAATTCTGTGCTGTTATCAATCAGAGAAACAAATTTACGGATTTCAAGTTCCGCTTGTTTGCGCTCGGTGATATCTATATTCACCCCAATCATCCGGAGTGGCTCATTGGTGGTGTCATCATACAATACTTGACCCTTGCATACTGACCAACCAACTGTGCCATCTGGGTAAATAAACCGGAATTCGAGATTATGGGGTACTTGCTGGTCAATTGCTCGCAAAACTGATTGATGCAACAATTCGCGGTCTTCAGGGTGGACAATGAGATTTGAAAAATTTTCATAGCTGACATCAAAGGTATCAGGAGTTAGACCAAATAAAGTAAACAAACTCTCAGACCAGATAACCTGATTGGTTTTCAGATTCCATTCCCAAGTGCCAATGTTACCAACACTAAGCGCCAGTTGTAACCGTTGCTCGCTTTCTCTGAGGGTTTCCTCAGCTTGTTTATGATCGCGTAGCGCGGCTTGGCGATCGCTCACATCCCGCAGTATTGCAAGATGACGATGTGGTATAAAATTGGCAACCGCCGCAAATTCAGTTTCTCGCACTGTGCCATCGGGACAATATAAGGTGAACTCACCCAACATTTGTCCTTGTTCGTAGAACTCTTGCCAAGCTTGGGTAAAATCAAATTCGGGTGCTGCAAAATCCGCGATTGTGGAACCTAACAGTTCTTCCTTCGATACACCAAACAGCTTACAGGCTGCTGGATTGACCTCTATATAGCGCCCCTCGTCATCGGTAATAGCGATCGCATCAAGAGCATAATCAAAAAGAGCTTTCCACTGATGTTCACGCTGCTGGAGTGCTATTTCAGTCTGTTTGCGCTCCTCAATTTCCCGTATCAAACGTACATTTGCTTGCAGTAGTTCAGCTGTACGCTCTGCCACCCGTAACTCTAATTCTTGTTGAGCTTGGCGGCGTTGTTTAACTTCCTGTTCTAACTGCTGGTTGCATTGCCTAAGTTTAACTGTTTGTTCCTCAACTTTTGCTTGCAAAACTTGAATTACCCTGTCTATTTCTAGGGGATCAAGCACTTGCAGGAGATTAGTTTGTGTCACCAGTCCTTGCAATTCGCTTTGTTCTCCAACTACAGTTAATCGCCGCACCTTTCGCTCTTGCATCAACTGGTGAACAGTCCATAAAGATTCAGTGGAAGTGATGCTTAATACAGGGGTACTCATCACATCTTGCGCCTGGGTTTGGGCTATATCTAGTCCCTGTAAATGGAATTTAATAATATCTTTTTCAGTGATCATCCCTACCGGGATCAATTTCGTCTTCTGTTGGGCGACAATTACCACACAACTGATCTGGCGATCGCTCATAATTTGAGACAACTCCAGCACAGATGTAGTTGGGAAAGCATGAATAACTTCAGTTACCATTACTTCCGTCACACATTGCAATTTCAACAGGTGAACTGGTTGGATAACCTGACGAATTCTGTCTTGGGTAATTAAGCCTACCAATTGTCCAAGATCATCTACTACAGGTAGATGGCGAATACAATGTTGACGCATGAAAGATAAAGCTGTGAGGGCATTTTGAGCCTGAGCCAACCCCAGGCTGATGACTGGTTGTGTCATCACCTCTGAGATTTTGACACTGGATAAATCTTTGCCCATCCCAGTCAGTCGGATTACATCCCGTAGAGTTAATATACCTATTAAGTTTGTTTCTTCAACTACTAAAACGCAACTACTAAAATCAAACTTAGACTCTACTATACTGCTGTTTACCCTATTCATTAGAGCAATAACATCAATAAGGGGGGTATCAGGTAATACAGTTAAAGGAGAACATTCAACTATCTGCTCTAAAGTAGGTAAATCAACAGGAGAAAGTGAGCGCATTAGTTTAGTCTGTTGGTTAAAGCAATTAAAGAATTGATTTCAAAAATCAGAGGATGACAAAATAAGCTTAAAATTTATCAATCTTCAAGCCATTTTGACAAATTTTAGCTTTCTGGTTTAATCAAAGTTATGATTTTAAATTTTTGCTAAGGAACCCCACACGAATAAATTACCTTTTTTAATCGCTGAACCCCTACTAATCAAGGTTAATATTTTTCAAAAGGGAAGTTGTTTGACAACTCCTAATGTACTTAAATAGTTTTTTGTAATTTGATAACTTTCTTATATAAATGTATCAGATTGATTATATAGCCTAACTTGTTAATTACAAAAGTGCCTATATAAGGTAAAGACAAAGATAAAAGCTCTGAGGTTAAGCATAAAACCTTTGCTCGTGACTACATGAATTGATTTGGGTAATTTTTGAGTAAATTTATTCCAAAAGTGGATGCTCCCGATCTGAATTGTCAGGACAAGCAAAACGGGGCAATTCATTAATTGCCCCGTTATAACTATTGTTTGCGTAAGTCCTGAATTAAATCTCGAAGGCACCTAACGCTTTGAGGACATCTTTTTGAGCGGTAGTGATTCCTGTCACGCCTGTAATATTAGTTCCTTGATAAGGTCTGTCAGGATTCAGTATTTTCAAGCATTTACCCGTTTTGGCATCCCAAATCTGAATAGTTCCGTTTTGGCTGCCGCTAGCGATCGCATAATGTTCTGTAGATTTGCCAAATGCGATATGCGATCGCATCGCATGAGGCATGACAGGCAGCACTTTCAGACAAACTCCTGTATGCCTATCCCAAATTCTCACTGTTTGATCTAAGCTACTACTTGCCAAAATATCACCTTCTGGGCTAAAGGCAACTGACCAAACACTATTACTGTGTCCCTGAAATATATTCAGACATTCACCTGTATCAACCGACCACAAGCACACTGTTTCATCTTCACTAGCGCTACTGAGGATTTGCCCATCTGGACTAAAAGCGATCGCTTGGACTCTACTAGTGTGTCCTTCTAAAATTTGGAGACATTCACCAGTGGAAATAGACCACAAGCGAATGGTTTGATCTTCACTACTGCTAGCGAGGATTTCACCATTGGGGCTAAAGGTAACGCACCAAATCCAACTGGAATGACCTTGCAATATATTGAGGCATTTTCCTGTACTGACAGACCATAAGCGAATGGTTTGGTCGTCACTGCCGCTTGCTAAGATTTGTCTATCGGGACTAAAGGCAACTGATTGCACCCAATTTACATGACCTCTCAAGGTTTGCAGACATTGCCCTGTGCTAACTGACCATAAGCGAACGGTGCGATCGGCGCTGCTACTGGCCAGTAAATCTCCATCTGGGTGAAACGCTACGGAAGTTACCCAGCCACTATGTCCGGTGAATTTTTTCAGGCAAGTCCCCGTAGTGACATCCCATAGTCTCACGGTTTGGTCTGTGCTGCCACTAGCAATTTGACCATCTGTATTAAAAGCAACTGAAAATACCGAATTACTATAGCCTTTTAAGGTTTTAAAGCATCTACCTGTACTAACATCCCATAGCTTTACGCTTTGGTCTGTGCTACCACTGGCAATGGTTTGACCATCTACGTTAAAAGCAACTGAAAATACTGAATTGGTGTGTCCTGGTAAAATATTTAGGCATTGCCCTGTACCAGTTTCCCAAATTCTGACTGTTTTATCGTCACTGGCGCTAACCAGCATTTGGGCATTGGGGCTAAAGACTATTGAACGGACGCGATCGCTATGTTCTTGTAATATATTGAAGCAGTTTCCAGTACTAACTTCCCAGAGGCGAATCGTGAAATCGGCACTGCCACTGGCTAAGGTTTGCCCATCTGGACTAAAGGAAAGTGACCAAATGCGATCGCTATGTCCTTCTAAAATGCGATCGCATTCTCCATTAATTTTCCAAAGTCGAATTGTGAAATCAGCACTGCCACTTGCTAGAGTTTGACCATCTGGACTCCATGATACTGAGAGAATTCGATCAGTATGACCTGACAAAATTTTATAACAGTCCCCAGTATTGACATTCCATAATCTTATTGTTGGTTCATCGCCTCCACTAGCGAGGATTTGACCATCGGCACTAAAGGCAACTGACCAAATTGAACTTGTGTGTCCTGACAATGTTCTCAGACATTTACCAGTGTTGACATCCCATAGCCGAATCGTTTTGTCACTACTGCAACTTGCTAATAATTGCCCATCTGGACTAAAAGCAACCGACCAAACCCAACCTAGATGTCCGGCAAAATTGACAACCAGTTGCCCAGTTGCAACTTCCCAGATCCGAAGCCCACCTTCTGCATCACCCGTCACTAACAATGTTCCATCTGGACTAAAAGCAATGCCAGCAAACACCATACCAAAGGTTTCAACAAAAACACACTGACTCAAATCAGAATATTCAAAATTGATGTTATGCAAATTTACATTTTGTAAATAGGCTTGCCGAATCGTTAAATTTGAAAAATTGTAGTTAGTTAAAGTTGATTGTAATTGACAAAGTAAATTTAAAATATTACCACCTGCGTATCCAGTTTTAAGTGACGATGTGCCTCGTAGCTTTGTTAAACATTGATTTAGTATATTTTCAATTGCAAGCTTTTCACTTACTTCTATTAATAAGGTATCAAGTAATAAGCGTTCCAGAATCGGCTTCAGGATGAAACGAACTTGCGTTTCTCGCACATAATCTTTTGCAGTAGCTCTGAGTAACGCATGAGTTTTGAACAGCAGATTTTTTTGTTCAGAATTTGCTTCTAAACCTGCCAGGATTTCTTGACACACTTGAGTAACTAATTTCTCAGTGACATATTCCATCACCATCGGCTGAAGTGAAAACTGTGCCGGATGTTTTGCAATCAGTGTCAGCTTGTTTTTCTCAATTAAAGAGCGCTGCTCTAACGATTCTAGAACGTCAATTAATTTCTGTGGCGATATCGGGGGAAAAATATCCGATCGCAGTTCTGAAAATGAAGCAGAATCACGATAGATAGCCAGCCAATAAATCACTGCTTTCTCAGATTCATAAAGCCGTTCAAATTGCTGATCAATTAGATTGCGAATATTACCAAAAACAAAGGTTTGTTGATTAAGAAAATCAGAAAGACTGCCATCAAACAAGTTTTGAATCGTAGTCGCTATAATTTTCAATGCTAGGGGATTTCCTGCATAACCTTCAATCAGCCGATTCCATTCTGTTGTTGAGCCTTGAAAGTTACCCTTTAACTGCAAAAGTTCTTGTGCTTCTGTTTTCTGCAATCCACCCAATTGAAAAACTCGAACGGGTAAGCTTGCTCCTTCTAGGAGGCGAACTTCTGGAGGCTGATCTCGACTTGTTAGTAGTAAACAGCTTTGATGACGAATTTCTCCAATTTGTCTAAATATTTCGCCATAAGCTTCATAGCCTTCGATATAAGACGATTTAGATTTATCGTTGTGTTGTAAGATGGTTTCAACATTATCAAATATTACTAAACAACGCTGCGATCGCAAATAATGCAACAACCGCGAAATTTTGCCTTCAACGGTTTCTGGATAATCAATTTCTTGTTGATTGGATAATAATTTCAATAACTCGGTTAATATCTCTTGTACAGGTGGCGCATTTCGCAGACTTCGCCAAATTACCCATTTAAACTCGCTCTGTAATTGTTGCGCCAGCTTGATAGATAAGGAAGTCTTTCCCATCCCACCCATTCCTAACAAAGCCACAAGCCGACACTGGTCAACCAAAATCCACTGCTGTAATTGAGCTAGTTCTGCTTGTCTTCCGTAGAAAAAATCAACATCGATTGCATCTCCCCAATCTTGATGCGAAGCTTTCACTTCTGTAATCAGCAGATTATCAGTGAATTTTGGTCGCGTTTTTCCTTCAAGATTATCAAATATATTCTCTTTGTCTGGAATTGATTGTGCCGTCGCATTCTCTATTTTAAATCGCCGCTCGATTGCTGTTCGGAAACTTGTTTTATTAACTTTTTCTGCTAACACCTCTGAAAGGAGTTTCCATAGCTTGGGACCAACATCATGTTTTAAGTAAGTTGGAGAATAGCCATAAATATCGGCAATGCGATCGTAACTTTGGCGTTCCAAAGACCAAGACTCACGCAACATAGCTTGTTGGAGATCGCTCAAATGAATTCTTGACTTGGCGAAAACGAGAGAGTCTGTAAATGCGAGTGCTTGATCGATATCCATTGCTGCGATCGACAAAAGTTAAATCCACTTAAAATTCTATAAGTAGAATGTGATAATTTATTTATCAGATAATAGCAAAAATAATATGCAATATTTTACAACTTCTTTACATAAAGCTTATGATTCAGTCATTAATTAATCGAATTTGGGAATCACTTTTACGCTTACTATTACAGAGAATTACTCTTGTACTCACGCTGATGTTATGTGCTGCGATCGCGATCGCAATTTCTAATATGTCTGGGCTTTCATCGAGCTTGATTGAATCCCAAGCAGTTCAAAATGCTGCCTTAAATATCCAATCATTGACTCAAGCTTTTGACCTCTATAGCGCCGCCGCCGCCGATCGAGCTAAACTCGTACCTGGAGTTACCGTTACCCACGCTTACCTCAATACCAAAGGTGCAATCCCCCTACCCTCAACTTTTGCGATCGAACTTGGTGAGCAAATTAGTGAAAAAAATACCGAAATGTCTGTACGCCTGTACAGTAACTATCCATATCCTTGGCGCACGACAGGGGGAGCAAAAGACGAATTTGAGCGCGATGCACTCAACTTCTTGAGAGAAAACCCTCGTCAAAAATTCTACCGTCTTGAGAAGAAAAATGGAAACACCACCTTACGTTATGCACAAGCTAGCATCATGAAAGCAAGTTGTGTAACTTGTCATAACACAGAAGTTACTAGTCCAAAGAAAAACTGGGAAGTAGGAGATGTTGCTGGAGCTTGGGGAATTTCTCAATCTCTCGATAATTTAGTAACCAAGACCAATCAAAGTCTCCAAGGAACCTTCGCCATGTTAGGCGGTATGTCAGTCTTGGGACTTTCAGGATTGACACTTGTTGTTGGGAAACTCCGAGAAAACGCGAGAAGTTTAGAGCATCGAGTCAGAGAACGAACCACAGATTTAGCAGAAGCCAACACTGAATTAGAAAAAAGAAACGAATTAATTCGCCAAGTTTTCGGACGATATTTGAGTGATACGGTTGTTGCTAACTTGTTAGAAAGCCCTGAAAGATTAAAACTTGGTGGTGAACGACGCAAAATTACTATCCTCACCTCCGACTTACGAGGCTTCACATCTCTCTCAGAACGCTTTCCTCCAGAAGAGGTAATTCACATTCTCAACCTCTATTTAGAATACATGGCGGATGTGATTAATCATTATCAAGGCACTATTGATGAGTTTATGGGAGACGGTATTTTAGTCTTATTTGGTGCCCCGATCGCTAAAGAAGATGATGCCCTCAGAGCAGTTACCTGTGCCTGTGCCATGCAGTTAGCAATGGGTGGCGTGAATGAAAAAATGAAAACCCTCGGCTGGCCACCATTAGAAATGGGGATTGGGATTAACACAGGTGAAGTTATAGTCGGCAATATTGGTTCTGAAAAACGGACTAAATATGGAATTGTCGGTAGTCAAGTAAATCTCACCTATCGAATTGAGTCATATACTAGTGGCGGTCAAATTCTCATTTCCGAGCAGACTTTCAAGGAAGTCGGTTCAAGCGTCAGAATTATTGGACAAAAGCAAGTTCAGCCGAAAGGTGTGAGCCAAGAAATTACCATTTATGAAGTATATGGCGTGGGTGGACGATACAATCTTTATTTGCCCAAAGAAGAAGAACTATTTTTTCCTGTTCCTCAAGAAATTCCGCTTTTATACACTATTTTACATGACAAGCAAATGGGTAATCCGGTCTTTTCCGGACGTTTAGTTAAACTATCAGCAAAAGGAGCCGAATTACAAGTAGATATCCTAAATGAAATACCACCTCATTTAACTAATATTAAAATAAATATTTTAATCTCTAAAAATTCAGCCCAAGTCAGTGAAGATATCTATGCCAAAGTCTTAGAAAAACCGACAATTAGAGGAAAATTTTATATTCATTTTACGTCTGTTCCTCCATCACTCATAGCTCAGTTTGATAACCTTTATCAGATAATTTCTCAAAAACCTAATTAAGAATTTTAACTCTATGCAGTCTTAGAGGATGTTTGAAAAGTGGTTGGCTGTGATTTTAATAGAATGATTACCCCCCTTAATCCCCCCGATGCATTGGGGGGAAACCGGAAAATAATCTAGTTCCCTCCCCTTTATAAGGGGAGGGTTAGGGTGGGGTAAAATATTTGATACATCAATCATGACTTTTAAAACATCGTCTTAAACTATTCATGAAAACTCTATTTATTATCTCTCTGTATTTTTTGTGTTCCTCCACACTTTTTTTGCGTCCCTGCCCTGCGGTCAGGCGTTTGCGTAGCGTCTCGTAGAGAAGCGCATCTACGTTTAAACTAAAATCTATCATTACAAAATAAAATCACTAACTTACAAAATCCCCCCACGGGTTAATTAAAATTTAAAGTACTTTTTCTAACATTTAAAATGCATACTTCCATTTTCCTATCTGTGCGTAAATCCTCATGGCTAAAGTTGAAGAATTGATACCCCAGCAACTCTCCGAAACAGACCTGAAACCACGAGGGAGAGTTTATCCGAGTCCTATCAGTTGGCGCGACCAGTTTTTGTACCAATTGGTATTAGATAGATTCAGTGACAATAACGAAAATCAAAGGGAACTGTTTGACCACACCAACCCTTCAGAATTCCAGGTTAAAGACAAAGCCGACTGGATGGCAGCAGGGACAAAGTTTGTTGGTGGTACTCTTAGGGGAGTTAAGAGTAAGTTGGATTACTTGCAACGATTGGGAGTAACAACGCTGTGGATTAACCCACCTTGGCGACAACGTTCTGATTTAGAAGCTTACCACAGCGATCGCATTCAAGAATTTTTAGATGTTGACCCCCACTTTGGCACTCGTCAAGATTTAAGAGATTTGATTGATGCTGCCCACGATCGCAGGATGTATGTCATCCTAGATGTAACATACAACCAGAGTGCTGATAACTGGTTCAACAGAGATGAGGTAATTGCAGCTTTAGCCAGAGTTTATCAATATTGGATTGCTCTTTCTGATTGCGATGGTTTGCGGATAGATAGCCTCAAGCACGTTTCTCCAGAAGATTCCCGTAAATTCTGCACTGCTATCCGTGAGTACGCCGAATATATCGGTAAAGACAACTTTTTACTGACTGGGGAAATAACCTCCGGTAGTATGGCTGGTGCATACATAGATATTATTGCCCGCAATCTCAGTGCTGTATTAGACATCGCGCAGACTCCTAATGAATTGGCTGCATTTGCAAAAGGTTTAGTACATCCCAAGCAATTTTTCGATTTGTATAGCGAAAACAATCTCGCTGGAGAATACCGCCAAACTGGGATATATCATGTCTCCATCTTGGATGACTATGAGATGTCATCCCGGACTAATAAGCAGCGATTTGCCGCAAACAGTAATGTCCCTAATCTCTATGAACAAGTTGCTCATGCTGTCGGTGTGCAATTAACTATGCCAGGAATTCCTGCTATTTATTATGGAACAGAACAGGCTTTTGATGGCAATGAAGGCTATCACGATTCCAGCATAGAAGGCGGCAGGTTTGCCGAAGATAGATATATCAAAGAAGCAATGTTTGGCGGTGCTTTTGGCGCATTTCAAACAGCAGACTGTCATTTCTTCGATATCGACCATCCTACCTATTTGCGGATAGCTGCGATCGCCCGTATCCGCAACAGTCACGATAAAATTGGTAAAGCATTGCGCCGTGGACATCACTACCTGCGCGAAACATCCTTTTGTAACTCCCCGTTCTCAATTCCCGGACAAGGCGAATTAGTTGCTTGGTCACAGACTTTATTTGACACAGAAGTGTTGATGGTGCTGAATACCAACGGCTTAGAAAATCGCGGTGCAGAAGTGACAGTAGATACTTATATGCATCCTCAAGATTCGACCATGACCTTTTTATACAAAAGCGATTGGAGCGATGCCGATTTACGCAATCCACGACAGCACCAAACTGTACGTGTAGAACATCATAATGACCGTCGCGCAACTGTGCGAATTGATTTGCCTCCTTCGGGAATGGCGATTTTGGCGTAAGCTAACACCAGCATTTGGGCAAAGCTTTGGTTTTATCAAAATGCTTTGCCCCTGCAATTAAGAAATATCTACATTCTAATTTTCATCGAAATTTTCGTAATGGTTTATGTCCTTCTTGTAGACAATTTGTAGGCAAATCATTGCCACTCACTTTAAAGTCAAAACATGACAAAAAAAGATAGTTATGACTACCAACGAAATATCCGATACAGCCAATAATTAAAGTGATCGCAATCAATTTTATAATCAGATTTTTAGACAGATGAATAATGTCTTCATTAATAATTGCAAAAACCATGTAGAGGGTATAAGGTAGGCAAATCACATAAACAACAATTCCTAAGCCGAGACTAAGTATTTTTCGCAAAGCACCCGTCGTAGAAATTTCATGGAAAGGCACAAAAGGCAGGATAAACCACAATGTAGGGATACTCATCAGCAGTAATCCTGGCCATCTAATTGGTGAACGGTTGCGTGGAAGTAAAAGGCACGCTAGGAGAGTTGCTGATGAAGCTACCCAAATTAAGAAGATTTTCTCAAAGAAAATAACTTTAAAGGCTCCCAAGTTAAAGCTGAGATCCCACATACTTAGAGCTAATGTAATAGCAGCTAAGAGAAAGCTCTTGATTTTTAGCTTAGTGTGCTGCTCCATTTTTTGATCATTCATCTCTTCTTTGAGATAGTGTTTTTACTTAAACATATTTCTAGCAAAAACTTTCACTAAATACCTCTAAAGATTCATGAAAAACGGGATAAATATATTCCAAAATTGAAGACTCAGATTTAAATTAGCCAAATTATATCTCCAAGTAGATAATCACTATGGACAATATAATTACTTACAACAACGATAAAGGTCTTCTTGCTTACATTCAATTTCTAGCATCTAGCGCCCAAAAAATTGGAGATGGTAATACTGATAGAGTATTTGACTTCGAGGACGCACTCGACCAAACAGAAATGGCACAGCTAGCTGTTGATGAACTAAAAAAAATCCCTGAAGTCAAGGCATTATTTACAGAACGCTGGCTACCAGCCCCTTTCAATTTAGATGATTTAGCCAAACTCCCAGAAGGGACTTTAGGTAATGTTTATGCCAGAGGAATGAAAGCCAGAGGATTCGATCCCTATTTTTACAAAAAAGTTCCTGTTGTTGATGACATTTCCTATCTCAAAATGCTTTGGAGATCCACTCATGACATATATCATGTAGTTGCTGGATTTGACACCGATGTAGTTGGTGAAATTGGTCTACAAGCTTTTTTCTTAGCTCAGACTCCAATACCTATCAGCGTCATGCTTTTGAGTTTGAGTATGGTAATAATTAGCCTTTATCAACCGAATAATTTCAAAGCTTTAATGACAGAAATATCTCGTGGCTACAAGGTGGGTTCTCATACTCCAGGCAAGTTTATCGGGCAAAAATGGGATCAACTTTGGGATGTACCAGTCAGTGAAATTCGTGAGCATCTGGGAGTATATTCTACTCCGTAAAACGGCTATTTTAAGAGTAGATTTGTTGAATAAGAATTCATTCTGAATTCTGACTCCTGACTCCTGAATTCTGTTCAATAAAAATTGCAACACCCTGCACTTTAGGAGTACAGGGTGTAAGACAGCTATATTTTGTGTGATTCCCAGTTTCTATTTACCTCAAAGCCAATCTCGGTAAGCTGATATTTCATTTACGCTGATTTCAAATGGCATCCCCTTGCCAAATGGCGGATAAACGCGGATTTTGCCATTGCTAGCAAACCGCTCTAACCTATTACCCAACTGGGCAATATTGCTAACAATATGCCAGTAAGATACTAAGTTAGGGCAGTCAACAATTAATGTGAGGATGCTAGCATTTGTTGTGATATACCATTGACAATTAGATAACAGGACTCGCGTAATGCGATCGCAAGCTAGAAAAAAACATCTGCCAGTAGACTGTTCTAGCTCCATTTGCAGCATTCCATCCTGTTTCGTTACCTCAGTGGGAGGTAAATCATCCGGAGGAAGCAAGTATAGTTTAGAAGACATAATTTCGCACCTCTTGGTTGTAGCGCGTCAAACTGTCCAGGTTTTTTTGCAGATCCGCAGACGAGGGTTTGAGTGCTAGCGTACCTAAATCTAATTCGTCCTGAAATTTCTTGATTTTGTCTCGACAAGTCTCCACATCACCGATAATTGAATTCTCAATCAAATAATCTTCATCGAAACAAATATTTGTGCGATCAAATGGTTTTTGGTTGGGATTCGCACTATTTTGCAATACTTGAGCCGTATTAGCTTTCATTTTCTGGCTAAATTGGCGAACGAAAGGTAACGCTTCACTCACAGCCTCATCAAATGTTTTGCCAACAAAAAAGAAGCGTGCCAGCACCAACTTTTCCGCACCACTAGAATTTAAGGCTCGATATTTGGCAACAGTATCTTTCAATCTCTGTAGGGAAAATGGCGGCCCACCCATCAAGCTGAAGGAATGTTTAGCGGCAAACTCGATACCATCATCGCCGCCAGTAGCAACATACACTGGTATTTGACTCTGCAATGGTTTTGGGTAAATTGTCAGGCGATCGCACTGATAATACTTGCCATTAAATGATACATCAGTTTCATATAACAGCTTGTGAATCAGTGCGATCGCCTCTAGCATTTTAGGACGGGCTTCACTGGGGAGTGTCGCAAAATGCTTATTTTGTTGGGGAAAGGGGCCACCTTTAGCAACTCCAAACAATAATCGTCCATTGCACAGATTATCCAAGGTAGCGATATCTTCCGCTACCCGAATCGGGTTATGGAATGGCAGCAACACCGCCGCAGTCCCTAATTGGATAGTTGAAGTCAATCCCGCCAAGTGTGCCATTAACAGCAACATAGACGGGCTGAGATTGGATTCACTAAAATGGTGTTCACTCACCCAGGCTTCCTCAAAACCTAAGCTTTCTGCCTGTTTTACCAGCGCGACTTGCTCAAACATGGCACGACGAGCATCTTGGTGAAAATTATCGTAATTGCAGAAAATTCCAGTTTTCATTACTTGCGTTAATACTTTGTACTCACCGTAGGTGCTGGCTATTCTGGTTTGTAGTAAGCACTTTAGTGCTTAAATATTTGAAGACTAAATTCCTCTCTACAAACACATTTCCCCTCTTAATTAATGCGATGAATTACTAAGTTGCAACCCACTGCAACTCCAACCATAGGCGTGGGTTGTTCTCTTTTACCTTCGACATCGGATCGCGCAACAATCGCTTGGCATTCATGCAGACAACCTGGATTAAACCCATATTGTCTGCTACTTCTCTGAGTATTTCTTTTTGAGCTTGCACACAGGAAATCATTTCGTCAGAGCAATAAATTCCTATATATTGCAAACGTCTGGCAGGTCGTCCCCAAAAACAGGTGATGACTTTCACATAACACCCATCCAGCAATTCCCCAACTTGCGGATAGTAATGGTTGACGACTCTTGTGAATTCTTTGGCTAAGATATCTTCAGCAATCATTGGAACTGATATTTCTGTAGCGTCCATCACGCTATTTAATATAACATAATTTTGTCAGTTAAATATGACAAAATAGCCTAATAGGGTTAAATAAAATCTTAAATATTAATTGAATAATAATTCAGGAGTCAGAATTCAGAATTCAGAATTCAGAATCAAGATGCGATGCTCGAAAATACTCGCTATCTGCTTTTTCAGTCAGAATTAATTCTGTTATACCATTTCACTCAAATCTTGATACATATAGATTTTTCGTAGGGGTTTAGCACTGCTAAACCCTTACCCATGTATTTGTATCATTATTAAAGTGAAATAGTATTAGCGGTAACGGGGCGTTTAGCCCATTCTGGCTCCTGACGCTTGAATTCTGCTCAATAAAAAAAGAGGTGTACCTTATTTAGGTATCACCTCCGTGCGTAAAGCATCTTTATTGTTGAATCCTAACTTTTGAATTTTAATTATTATTATCGAGCATTGCGTTCACAAACTAAAACCTCTGCTACGATATCCGGCACATTCATACAGTCTGTGAATCCTTCAGAACCACGAATTGGTGATATGAATGTATAGTTTGGATCACACTCTCCATTGTCATATACTTGAATAAACCACCGATCGGGAAATCCTTCTACACCTAGTTCCACAGTGTACCAACTCTCGCCAATCAGACGAGAGTTAAAGATTGTGAACCACTCTCTATTTTCTTCTGAGATATTCCAATCTGCCATGAGCAGTTCTAAAGCTATTTGTCCTGCATCCGTTGAAGTCAACAGCATTTTTACTCCTTATTTGCAACTTCAGTATTTGCAACTTCAGTACTGGAAACTTCCGGGTATAAACCCAATTCTTTAGCTAGTTCACGCGCCACAAAAAATAAAAATTTTGCACCATCTTGATTGCCTTCATGGGCAAACATAGTTGCTACTTGTAACATTGTTTCTACGAAACCAGAATCAATCAATTCTGGCTTTGATTCCAAAATTTCTGGTTCTTGGCCATTAGGACATCTGAGTAATTCGTCAATCAGATTAAAATACAGTTGTTGGCGTTGTTCTGACATGGTATTTTTGTTGATTTGATTGGGTAAATTGTGAATAGGTTACTGTTCGATACTTTGCTGCCACAGCCTTTCCAACATTTCAACTTGTTCTTTTAAAACAGCAGCACGATGAACAAGATACCTGTCGTAAAAGAGAATCCCTAACCCAACACAAATCGGGGTTAACAAGAAGAACCATTGCAGGATAGTAGCAAATTTATATTGTTCAGCAACAGTCAGCATTTGATGAACCACATTACGATCAGAGGATTGAATGTTAGTCTGAGGGGAATGTGTACCCTCTATCCGGGGAGCCAAGGCGGGAGAATCTGTATTAGTGTTGTTAACTTCGTAAGCTAAATTCTGGGATTTTATTAACTCCAGATGTCGCTCCCAAATTATGCCAAATACTACTAGCCCTGGTGAAAGCACTGCTAAGGTAACGACGAAAACTGTAAGGACATTTAAAAGTTTGGCTTTCATCTTGGCTCTCCCTTGCTAGGTAGTATGCACCCAGTAAGAAAATATCTTTTGCTGTTTAGCTAAAGTAGTTATATATTTCTACCTCTGAAACAGTTTTGATATTAAAATATGTGTAAACGGTAATTTTCATAATTGTTAGTTCTCAGTTATTTTTATAATCACCACTGATCACTGACTAATGAAAATTTACCAACTTTTTCACAAAATGTCGGATTATTCAGTCAGAAATAACGCACTTAGATTCTGGAACCTGCTTGCATCCTACTCTCAAAAGAGAGATTAAGAAGTCCCCCCTAGTTCACTCAGCTTGCGCTCAGGAATGTTGGGGGGTAGAGGGGAATCTCTGCGTAAATCCTATACGATTTATATCAGCCCCTCTCCACCAAACAGTTTACCCTAGCCCTGTTAAGATTATTAAATTCATTAGAATAGTACTCAAAGGCTGTAATTCCCATCTGATAAGTCTTATAAAAATTAATTGGGGTATGGGTGCTAGTGTTTTTGAGACGAGGCTCTAGTGTTTTCGAGGTGGGGTTCTGGTGTTTTTGTACTCAACCTAAATGCAATGTAGACAATGATTAAGGACTGTTTTTGATGCAATTTTGGACGGGCAAAATCTGCACTCAAAAGAGAATACCAATGCCTCTTGATCAAGATAGACTAATAATTTAAGAAAAGCAATTAAATGTTTTGAAAGCAAATTATATTTCCATAACAAATAGAAAAAATGGTGAAAATTATTCATATATACAGAATTACAGAAATCGAATCTCAACCAAAGAGACAATAGTCAGCAATTCCAAATGGTAAAATAGAAGGATGCTTCCCCAGTCCTCTGCTGAAGTGAGAATCAATGGGAACATCTTATAAAAGTTCTTCCTAAACTTTCATATTTTGTGGTTTAGTTAGAATACATAGTATATGCACTCATTGACACTACACTACAAATTAAATACACAAAAGCTTATTGTTATAAGTAAATACTCTGTACTAAGATTTAGGATTTTAGGAGTTAAATAATGCGGATTGCTCAAGACATAACAGAACTGATCGGACGAACTCCTTTAGTTCAATTGAACAAGATTCCTCAAGCTGAGGGAGTAGTAGCAAGGATAGTTGTCAAATTAGAAGGTATGAACCCAGCGGCTTCGGTGAAAGACCGCATTGGTTTAAGTATGGTACTCTCAGCAGAAGCCGCTGGCTCAATTTCCCCTGGAAAGACTATTTTAGTTGAACCCACCTCTGGTAATACAGGAATTGCTTTGGCGATGGTAGCAGCAGCGCGTGGCTACCGTTTGATTTTGACAATGCCAGAGACGATGAGCCAAGAACGACGAGCTATGCTGAGAGCTTATGGTGCATCTTTAGAGTTGACACCAGGTGCAGAGGGAATGCGGGGAGCAATTCGCAAAGCCGAAGAAATTGTGGCTAATACTCCCAATGCTTTTATGTTGCAACAGTTCCGCAACCCTGCTAATCCCAAAGTTCACCAGGAAACTACCGCCGAAGAAATTTGGGCCGATACAGACGGGGAAGTAGATATCGTTATTGCTGGTGTAGGTACTGGTGGGACGATTACTGGGATTGCAGAAGTACTCAAACAGCGCAAGGGGACTTTTAAAGCGATCGCAGTTGAACCCAGCAACAGCCCAGTTCTCTCTGGTGGTGAAGCTGGATCACATAAAATTCAAGGTATCGGTGCGGGATTTATCCCAGATGTTCTCCGCCTAGAATTAGTTGATGAAGTAATTAGAGTCAGTGATGAACAAGCGATCGCTTATGGACGACGCTTGGCAAAAGAAGAAGGCTTATTATCTGGGATATCCTCTGGTGCAGCTTTGTGTGCTGCAATTCAAGTAGGTAAACGTCCAGAAAACGCCGGACGTTTAATCGTGATGATTCAACCTTCCTTTGGTGAACGTTATCTCAGCACACCTATGTTTCAAGATTTGTCCTTAGAAACTGCTGGGGTGCGTTAAGGAGATAAGGGGCAGAGAGGCAGAGGGAAAGGTGCAGAGGTGCAGAGGAAAAGAGTTTTCCCCCTACTCCCTTGCCTCTTTTTCAACTGACTATTTTCCGACTTATGGCCTCTCCAATCTCCATCAATGTATCTTCCTCTTTGGGAGTAAATTCGTAGGGAATCGGCTTGGCAATGCCCAAAGTTCCATGCAATCGGCCATTCAACATCAGAGGCACCGTGATTGAGCCTTCTACCTTGGTTTCTTTTGCTGAGGGTATAGCCACCCCCGATTCGTCGGTTTGCAGGTTGCAAATCTGTACAGGTCGCTTGCGTTCGGCGGCGACACCGGCCATCCCTTTGCCAATGGGAATTACCGTCATTTTAGGCAACAAGAATTCTGGAATACCCTGGTAAGCCTTTAGGTGCAACAACTGGCTGTCCTGATCCAGGGTATGGATAGTACCTGTAGAGCAGTCAAAAGCGCTCAGGATTTCAGCCAGCAGGCCATTCCAGCCGATGGCAGATCCTTCGTCAGCCAAGGTTTCAAAAATGGGTTTGGTATCTAAAGTCATAATGGTAGAAAAGTTTTTTAGAGTTCCATAATTATTGTGAATTTTATGTCACACTTTTGTAATATAACTCCGAAAAATTGTAGGCTTAACTCACTTTTTGGAGCAAACGATTGAAATTATGGTTATTTAGGGACTTCCAAGTAAAAAATATTCCATTGGGATTGTTGATCGTTGACGGTTCACAGTCAACAGTCAACAACTTTAAGCGGAATAATTTATTTTTTGGAGTTCCCTAAGATAATGCCACACTATAGCAATCCGATAGCGAAGCGGTAGCGAGTCTTGTCTACGACACGCTACGCGAACGAGCGTCTTTGATTTCTGAATCACTCGTAGAGGTAAGGGACTGGGTATTGGGGACTAGGGACTGGGAAGAAGGAATAAAGGTGTACTGAGTTTTGTTCAAAAATCAAATATGATTCCTATAGATAAATCCAAATATTAATAATTAAAAATTATAAAGCTACAAATAGAAGCCGAATGGCAGAATAACCCAGAATCCCCGCAATTAGATTGCGGGGAGTGCGTTAAAAAGACTAATTCACTCCAAAGTTGTATATTGAGATTTGGGAGCATCGTCGCATCTCAAACTCAATAACTCACGATTTTAACGCAAATATCCTGTACTAATGTTTACAGTTGCCTTTCTTTTGGTGTTCATGACCATGTTCATGATGACCATGACCGTGGGAGCAGCCTTGCAAATTCTCTTTCATCAGATTGTCGCTAATTTGTTGCAAGGATTCATCCACAGCTTGTAAGCCAATCCAAGCATCAATCTTTTGTACATCAAATCCTACCTCGCGCTGTTCGCCTACTTCTAACAAAGGACGGCGAATCAACAACGGCTCTTTCAGCATCAGCGCCAAAGCGGTTTGTTCATCCACTTTTTCAGGAACTACCTCACCAGATTTTACCTTTGGGGCGGAAGGATTAAACCATTCAGCTACGGGGCGATCGCCAAAGAATGAGCGCAACCGTTCAACTGTCCAAGGTTCTGTTAGCAGGTTGTATGGTATCACCTCATGACCAGCAGCCGTAAGCAAAACTTTTTGCTTAGTACCACCTTTACAGCCTGGTTTGCTATAGAAACTTACTCTCGCCATGAAATTATCTCCTAATTACTCAATTGTTTGTAGTTGGCGCTTTAGCGCTAAAACGCCAACTACGAACCGATGAAATTAATCCCAACGATTCCTAATTAAAAATTCCTAGCCTGATGATTCACTAAGTCAAACTCAAATCTCTCATCTGGATCAGTTTCGCCGTAGATATTAAAAGTCACAGTTGGTTCATCTCCCATTGCTTCTACGCTGTGAATTGCATCGGAAGTGAAGCTAATAATATCCCCTGGAAATAGAGTTATCTCTCCCGTCTGTTCAATTTTGTCCTGAAATTCTGGGTTATTAGTGCGTCGCCAAAAAGTATTTTTTTCCTCACCTTTTAACACCGCCACTATTCCCCATGTCCCATGATTATGAATGGTTGATCGGGTTCCTGGTGCAAATGTTACTGTTTGCACCGTCAACGGAAAACCCAATTCATCATATAGGAGTAAAACAGAGTTTCCCGTTTTGGGTGAAGGCTCTAAATTTTGACTTTGCACCCAGTAGGAATTTACTATCAAGCGCCTTACGAGCATCCGAATTTCTGGCAGACAATTTGCTTCATTGTCACCACTATTGAGAACATCTTCCACCTCAGTTAAAAACCGATAAAGGCGGTAATTTTCTCTCAATAAATCCCATGCTCTCACAGATTTACAGGCTTGATACTGACCGTCCCCCGTTAGCAGCCAATCCCTACCTTTCATAACTTTTAAATTGATAACGGCGAAGATTGGATAATCAGGATCGGAGAGACATTAGGAATATTACCTACAGGAAGTTTAGTAGGTATGGTGATGGGAGGAAAGATAGAGTTACTATCAGTAGTCGCTCCTAACAGCGAGTAAGAAGAATATGATCTAGTAGATAACCAATTGTTCATGATTGTTCACCTTGATTTTTGATTGCTGACTAATTAACGAACTTTGAGGGTTTAAGTCCCCAGCAAGACAGGCAGCCCGTTTTGAGTCGGGGTCTAAATCTCCGTCACAAAACGTAATTGCGAATTGTTTTAATCATCTTCTTCTGGCGGACGTGTCAAAATATCCAGCAGAATCCCAGCACCAAAATCATTCTTGTCGTCTATCTGTTTGACTCTGGTACTGATTTCTTTTGCTTCCTCGATTGCCCCTAAATTTGCTAGCACTAATCCAGAAGCAGCATAAGCGTTTAAGTACAATCGAATTTGTGGGTCTTCTTTGCGATTGACTAATATCAACTTAAGTTGCTCCCAATCATCAGGCAATTTTTCTAGTTCTTTAATTTTATCTAATAATTTGATTGTTGTTTGTAGTGCAAGAGAATAATTATTTTTATAATAGAAAAATCTATATACTGCTACTAAGACATCTGTATTTTCACCAGTCTGTGCTAAAGCTTGTTGAATATACTTTTCCGACTCTGATGTGTTTTCCCAGTTTTGTGCAGCTAAAATTAATAGATTTTTGATGTCTTCTGGAACCTCGAACCATGAGAATTTGTTTGTATTAGCTTGCATATTGGTAACTGGGGAGTGGGGAGTAGGGAATAGGGAGTGGGCAATAACTCAGCATAATTACGAATTACGTTAGCGCAGCGTTAGCGACGCAGGAGCGTCATTACGAATTACGAATTGTTAATGCCCCACTCCCCTTTAAAACAAAGTAAGAACGTACACCAAGGTGAATAATACAATCCAAATAATGTCTACGAAGTGCCAGTAAATTTCTGTCATTTCGATGAAAGTATGATTGGTTGCAGAATATTCACCGGGAAGACGCGATCGCCACAATACTCGTAAAATCAATAACAGTCCCACAAAGACGTGCAAACCGTGGAACCCTGTCATGATATAAAAGCAGTTGGCGAAGACGTTGGTAGTCAGACCGTATCCTAAAGTTGAATACTCATAAACCTGACCACCCAAGAAAATTGCCCCCATGATTGCAGTAATCGCATACCACAGTTGCATTCCCTTGACATTATTCTTTTTAATCGCCTTATCACCGAAGTGAATCACGAAACTACTAGACACCAGAATAATGGTGTTAATTGTCGGCACAAGTAGTTCTACTTCAGTTTCTTCTGGAGGCCAAACTGCTGTAATACCTCTAAAAAACAAGAAAGTGGCAAAAAATCCGCCAAACATCAAGGATTCAGAGGCGAGGAATGTCAAAAGTCCCCAAACTCTTAAATCGGGATGTTCTTCGTGTCCTGCACTGTGATCTTCGCTTGTCGTAGCTATGGTCATATTGTTTACCCTTAAAGGTGAAGCGTCGGGCAATTGAATTCTTCACAATCTTGATTCTCTTGTGGGATGGGTGTCTCACCCGTCTTAGATTCAGGGCGAGTAGGATGCCATTGGTGTCAACTTAAGCCAAAAATAGCGTACTGATTGGGTGTTGTTCACCCGCCAGGGATTGTAAATCCCTGACTAATTGCTCAAGTCTACTGAAGTAGACTGAAAATTTTTGCGCTATGAAGTCCTCTTCAGAGGACTTTAGCTATGAGACAGGGATTTACAATCCCTGGCAGTGGCTTTTCGGCCCACCCCACAAGAGTTATTTCATCACTAAGCACTAGCTTCCGGCGTTGCAGATGTCTCTACTTCATTACTATGACCATGACCGTAGTCATAAGGGCCATGAGTCACAACAGGCAACACTTCCCAGTTTTCAATTATGGGTGGTGAGCTAGTTGTCCATTCTAATGTCAAAGCTTGCCAAGGATTATCACCAGCCAAGGGGCCTTTCAGCCAACTGTAGATCATGTTGATGGCGAAAGGAATTACCGATATCCCCAAAACAAATGAACCAAAGGTGCAAATTTGATTGAGGTCGATAAATTGGGGGTCATACATTGCCACTCGTCGGGGCATTCCTTTCAAACCCAATTCGTGCATGGGTAAAAAGGTCAGATTAGTACCGATGAAGGTGAGGGCAAAATGAATCCGTCCCCAGGTTTCATTCAGCATTCGTCCGGTCATTTTGGGGAACCAGTGATAAATACCGGCGTAGATACCAAACACGGAACCGCCAAACAGAACGTAATGGAAATGTCCGACAACATAATATGTGTCGTGGACGTGAACATCAAAGGGGGCTGTTCCCATCGTCACACCACTTAAGCCGCCCATGACAAACATGGATAACAAGCCAATGGCGAAAAGCATCGCACCTGTGAAGCGGATTTTACCACCCCAGAGGGTAGCAACCCAGGCAAAAATCTTCACGCCAGTGGGAACTGCAACTATGAGGGTGGAGATGGTGAAGAACATCCGCATCCAGCCGGGTGTACCACTGGTGAACATGTGGTGTACCCAAACGAACAAACCCACAACGCAGATGGCTACACTAGAATAAGCGATCGCTTTATAACCAAAAATTGGCTTACGAGCGTGAACTGGAATTACCTCCGACATGATGCCGAAGATGGGCAGAATCATTAAATAGACTGCCGGGTGAGAATAAAACCAGAATAAGTGTTGATAAATTACAACGTTACCGCCTGCATCTGGTTTAAAGAAGGAGGTGCCAAAGTTGAGGTCAAATAACAGCAGAACTAAACCGGCTGCTAATACAGGTGTGGAGAGAAGTGCCAGGATTGAGGTTGCCAAGATTGCCCAGCAAAACAGGGGTACTTGATCCCATTTCATGCTAGGAACCTTCATCATCAAAATGGTGATCACAAAGTTCAGTGAACCCAAAATTGAAGAAGTTCCTACCAAGACGATCGCAAGTATCCACATAGTTTGAGCGATTGGTGCTGTCACCAAACTCAATGGTGGGTAAGCTGTCCAACCAGATTGCGAACCGCCAAAAATGAAACTACCTAATATGAGTAATCCGGCTGGTGGGTTTAACCAAAAGGCGATCGCATTCAGCTTCGGGAAAGCCATATCCCTAGCACCAACCATCAACGGCACTAAATAGTTACCAAATCCGCCAATAGCGCTAGGGACAATCCACAGGAAGATCATGATCGTCCCGTGATTGGTCATGAAAGCGTTATACAAATTGGGGTCGAGTACGTCTGCATCTGGTGTTGCTAATTCGACACGGATAGCGATCGCCATCAGTCCGCCGATAAGATAGAAGACAAACGCCGTCACTAGGTATTGGATACCAATAACCTTGTGGTCAACATTAAATGTAAAATAATCTTGCCATTTCCACGCCTTCGGATGAGAGGTGTGGCCAGCCACCATTTCCGGTTTATTTCCTTCTGGTGGAGTATTCCGTGGAAATTCTACCTGTGTCATATTTTTTACCCTTATGCAAAGTCCAGGGTTAAACGTCCTGCAATTTTAGATTTTGGATTTTGGATTTTGGATTAAAAGAATTTTTTGGTTTATGCCTCAGTGGCGTAGCGGAACCAATCTAAAATCGTAAATCTAAAATCCAAAATCGTTTGACTAATGACCAATGACCATTGACTCTAGAGTTGCTGCACTAATTCCCATTTCATGGGTGTGGGGTGCGAGAAACTCTGATGTTGATAAGTCAGCCGGATTAATTGCAACAACTTGATTTAGGTTTTGTTGTTGAGCAATCTGGTTTTCTGTCCGCCAGCTATCATATTCTTCCGGTGTGTGGACAATTACCTGTGTCCGCATTGAACCGTGATAACCGCCGCACAACTCAGCACAAACTACGGGATATGTACCTGGTTTGGTGGCGACAAATCTTAGCTCGGTAGGGATACCGGGAAGTGCATCTTGTTTCAAGCGGAAGTTTGGAACCCAAAATGAATGAATTACATCTTGTGCTGAAAGGTTGAGTTGAACATCAGCACCGACGGGTATGTGCAATTCCCCAGAGGTAATGCCACTATCAGGATAGTTAAATATCCAGGCATACTGTATGCCTTTGACATCAACAACTAAGTCGGCTGGTTTCCCCAGGGTTTGAGGAGATGCGCCAATCCCAATTGTTGGGGCAATTGTTGGAGCAGTTGTTGCTTCAGAAGCATCACTTAATGTAGCTGCAATCGCTGTTCCCGACTTATGAGCAACATGAGCTGCTGAATGAGGATGACCGGCAGGTTCAAAGCCGCCCATTTGGTTAAAAACATCTACGCTGTAGATGCCCAAACAGAGAACAATCACTGTTGGAATTGCTGTCCAGAAGATTTCTAAGGGAACGTTACCTTCTATTGGCAAACCATCAGTATCATCACCGCGACGGCGACGAAACTTCACCAAAAAAACTACAATTGTTCCTTCTACCACCAAGAAGAGTGCGATCGCAATGGTAAGCATGACGTTGAAAAAACCGTCTACCAAAGGCGCTTGGAGCGATGCTTGCACCGGCATCAGAGTATGATTCTGACCAATCCAAATACTGATTGCTGTAACTACTATCCCAGCAACCAGAGTCCATAGTGAAACAGGAACTTGTTGCATACATGCTACCTGTGTAAACAGTCTTTAAAGGTGTGATTTTCTGGTATTAGGTTTTAGGGGAGAGGTTACAGGTTACAGGTAATAGGAATTCATCTATTCCCTGTAACCTGTACCCTATTCCCTTGTTCTTTCCCATTCCCTATTACCCATTTCCTTTTCACTTATTAACTTTCTAACGTGTAGCCATAAAAAAAGGGGGAAACTTCCAGATTTTTTCCATATCTTTCCCCCAGAAAATTACAAATTATATTTCAACTAATACCACAAAGTTAGCCCCCTGCTTTCCAAAAAGCTAGTTGTTCCAAGAGGGCACTGTTAGTCCTAATATTGATTAGGCTATATTAGCAGCAAGTTTAAATTTGTTAATAGCTAGCATTTTGCGATTTACGGATTTGTTTACTGTGAACTTTTTATTAGTTTCAGTAAATATTTTGTATTCCCCTCAAGTTACCTTGCCTATTGCTATAGCGCTTTATACAAACAGTGCCTCCTTGAATGAACAACAATTTTGACTAACTTCAAAAACCTTAATTGTTTAATACAACGTGGGTGTAGCAATTCTTGGGGCAAATCCGCGAACAAGCTTCACAACCAATACAATTCTCTGGAGAAGTAACTGCCATTACTTTCCGTTCGATTTCTTCATCATCTTCATCTTCCACAAATTCGCCTTCTTCATTGAGCGCCTTCAAACCTAGCACATTGTAGCCGCATACTTTAACGCATCTGCCACAGCCGATACATTTATCCTTGTCAATTTCTTGAGCAAATTTTGGCGTCCAAGCCTTACCACCAAATGTCAAACCTGTTAGTTGTGCCATGAATAATTCCTCGGCAATTTTGCCTGTAAATCTGTTTGTGCATTAATCATCATATTATCCTAACCTTTTCTTTTTTTTGTATTAAAAACTTACTTTTATCTCATCAAAAATCGATGACTTTGAACACAATTGCGCATTGTTTTTTATTTAAAATAATAGATGAAAGTTATTGCCAATAATTATTATGCATATTTGGTTAGAAACCTAAGCTCTCAGCCCCAAATCCTAGTAGATAATGGCGATAAATCAAAACCTCTCTCCTTGTAGAAAAGAGGTTTTCCAAATAAAAATGATGATATTATTTTTCAAATATATTTAGGTTTAGGCAGATATATATAGATAAACTGTATACATAAATACAAAAAAATATGTTCGTGAGTTACAGTTTGATATATGCAATATGTATTTTATAAAGCAACAATTTTCAATTCGCTTTGGATTCAATTATTTAGATAAATGATGACATTTTTCTTTCATGTGAAGAAATCGAATTGATTTATGAAGGAACTGTAAATTTAATGGCAGAATATGATCATGCATTAAATATTAAAATTATTAATAAATCAGATGAAATCAAATCGTCACAGGCTTAAATATGTCCTAAAAACACTTTATGGTCAAATCTAAAATGTTCATTAAATACGTAATTAAATAAATGTTAAGGTTTTTTTCTAAGCTCGACACGAACAAATTAATCATTTTTTTCATGAAATGTATAGTTAATAAAGAAGTTTCATCAGGCTCGGTTTAAAAGCCTTAAATAGCTTCCAATTGGATGCAAAGTCAAAATATGGATGTGGGAAGTGAATTTGGTGAGAAAAAATTATTCTCGCCAGAAAGATAATGTGGTGGCGAGTCATGAATAAACAGGACTCATCCAGGGGAGAACTGAGACAGACATCTCAACGATTAGAGTGGGAAAAGAGCCTTATGCCTTATACAATTCCTAACAACAGTTGCGTTGGATGTGACAACTGCCGCCCCCAATGTCCTACGGGTGCAATCAGAGTAGAGGACAATGAATACTGGGTTGATCCTGGTCTTTGTAATAATTGTGAGGGCTATTATCCAGAACCACAATGTGTAATAGCTTGTCCAACTAAGTCTCCCATTCCTTGGCAGGCGAAAAAGGGGAGATGCAAAGTGGAACCGAGAGATGCTACCAGTTTAGACTTGTTTTCTAATGGTAAGAATAATCCATTTGCTTCTGCGATCGCAATTTGGGAAGCTTGTAATGTACTAGCGCAACGTACATCGCTACATTGGGAAACCGATGAAGAAGGCTACATCAGTTATGGGCGACAAGTCAATCAAGGCCGAGGTGCGATCGCTTTTCACATCCAAGATCCCTTCAAAGTTAACGACAAAGCCACAGATATAGCCGCAATTGAAGGGCTTGACATCAGAGCCACTTGCATACATCTGATTTTTGCAGCTTACGCCACAGCCTTAGATCAACCTTGGGAGCAAGAATTTGCGATCGATGAGCGACAAATTGAGAAATATTTGGGGATGGAGAAACGCAAAGATTTAAGCAAAGCTGCCAAACTAGCTTTGATGAAAAATCTTGTCCAGCAAGCTTGTTCCCTGATTATCTCCATTGACTGGCCCCAACAAGGCCGAATCAACGGATTCTCAGTTACAAACAGCCGCTTATGGCACTTAGTAGACATTCAACACCACTTTCAAGAAGACAATCTCGGATGCAAATATCTGATTGGGCTAACTTTTAAAATAAAAGCAGGTTTATGGGCACAATATTTCTTAAATAAACAAGCGTGTAAAGAGCGAACCGCCTTCTATCAATACGGTAGTCTCCCCAAAACGCTGCTAACCACAGTCATGAGCATTTGGCAGCAACATGAAGGCGCAGTCCGACTAATGCTGTGGTTGCTGTTTAAAACCAAAATGGGCAAAGAACAACGCATCACCATTCCTACCTTGCTACGTATTGCTTATGGTGAGGAAAAAGTTGCCCTTGCATCCAGACAACGAGAAGAACGTAAACGTCTGCTGCGAACTTTTGAAAGTGATTTGGAAATTCTCAATCACTATGGAATGAAACCACTTTTCGATCCAGTTACTTACCCACCAGAAATTCAACCTTTGTGGGCGAAGTTAATTGATCTTCCCGAAGATCCAGATGAAGCATTAGAATTTTGGACTAATGACGGTGGTGCTGAAACTCGCCTCACAGACACAGGCCCCCGTGGTAAATGGAATCTACTAATGAATGCGCGGATTTTGGCTTTTGAACTTCCAGCAGAATGGGAACAGCAAATCTCAGAATCAGAAAAAAAGCAACGACGAACTGCTAAAGCTAAAAAAAAGCCTAAAACTACAAATGATTTACTAGGTGAACAGATTTTGCAGGCGCGAAAAAATTTGAATCTTTCCCAAAGAGAGTTGGCAAAACTCACAGGTAAAAGCCAAAGCTGGATTCGAGATATTGAAAGTGGCCGTTTAAAAGCCAAATTAGAAGACCAAGTATTGTTACGAAAAGTGCTAAATATCGGTCAATCTTAATTTGGTATTTGGAATTTAAATGCATAGGGGCGCAAAAATTGTATTCCGAATTTGTGCAGCTTTATACTAAATAGAGCATTTAATGAATTCGTAGCGAACTAAACTTAGCAATCCTCTGCATTCCTCTGCGCTTCCCTTTGCGTCCCTCTGCGTTTAAAAACTCACCTCTTCCTCACCTCTTCTATGTACTATAACTCATGACCTTACTAGAGGTAATCCAGAGACTACCTACAGCATATTTAGTAACTACTAACTCTCGTGTAGCATTACATGAACTCTTCAGTTGTTGAGTCTTAGTTTCATCTTTCACAAATTTAGCCTGGTAAGTGTAGAAAGAACCAGAAGGCTTTTCAAAACTTAGTTCAGCTAGGATAGTATTATTGTCTAAACTTTGCTCCAAAATTTTGCCTGCAACTTTGTAGTTAAACCAATCCCATCCATTGCAGAGGATTAGTTCTCTTTCCAAAACCTGAAGTGCAGCAGGCAGAATTCCCCAGCCGCGATAGACTTTATTTAAGCATTGAATATCGCCAGTCCGAGTCAAAATTGATCTAAATGAATCTTGTTCAAGCCGACCATAGTATCTTGCTTCAGGCAAATCTATGACTGTTGGTGCAAACCGATGTCCACCAAAGTGCGATGATTTCCAAATTCGCACATTATCCAAGCACAAATCAGCATTACTCGCTGTAATTTTGAAGTAAAAAGGAGCGCCATATCTGGCACAGCACTTATCATGGCTACCGTGGGTACAAACTAAAATATCTCTAGTTGTACTAGTTTCTACCTCAGAATTAGAACTGATACCCCATAACCATTTTTGGACAACTTCTGCTACTTGCTCAATATTGTCTAGCTTAAACTCTTGCTTATGGTATCCATTACTTAAACCTTCTTTTTTTTGATAAATCAAAAGCGTAGTGTGGTTTATTTTGTGTGATACATCATTAGCAATTAAGAGGAATCTAATCGGTAATTTAGCACGCTTCACTTCATCTACCAAAATCCTTAAATTCTGAGGCACCCATTTGGAATTCAAGGCTTCTGATGTCCAAGGTAAAGGACACTCAACTAAAATATAAGTTTGATAATTGGTGGCACTACCAATAACATCTTCTCCTACTTGCTGTGAATCGTCAGAACAAAAAAAAGTATTCATCTATCTATACTCATTAGCGTATTTTATGGACAAAAGGTATTACAAACTACAATTGTGTTCTGGGCTACAATATCCTTCAGTCAAGGAGATAAAAAAGAACAATATGTATTTCCCAGTCAAAACTAGGTAGCCACTTTATAACATCATTATTGATCAAGGTCTTTCCGGTTAATAAATTCTCCATAATAGAAATAAATAGTGTCAAGATAGATTTTTCCGTATAAGCGGCGTTAATTTTGTATCTAGTTTTATTGTTATTTGGTATTTTATAAATTTTCACTTGCTGAAACTCGGCTTTTCTGAACTTGGTTTCTTTCTCCAAATCAAATATATTCAATGCTGTGTGTATACGCAAAGCGGCTTGAAAAGTTACCAACTATTAGCTTACTTGCAATATCGATGTAGCTGATATTACAATTCAAGATATTGCTAGCAGCAACACACTTATTTAAAGTTTTGCTGAAATTATCTACATAACTAGTTACAAATCCTGTTTTTACACATAAAGATATAATGCTGTGTCGCTCTTGTGAAAAACATATTCCTAAAGGTAGATGCGGAAATATTTGATAAGTAGACATCACTTTAGTAAGCCAATACTGTTTTAATACTTCTTCCACACTATCTGCTTTTAATGCATCTATTGAAGTGTTCATGTTGCAAATAATTCTCAATTAGATGAGAAAAATAAAAATAACAAAGTTAGGGGTAAATCCTTTACTGCCCCGTACTCCATGTGCGATAAGTTAAGAATCAAAACTAGTGACTAATTATTAGCAGCGTCACTGGGATTAACCTTAACAAACCTACTATTTACCTTTTAACCTAATCTAACTTCCTGAAGTTAATGTCAGGGTTTGATGATAGGTATCTGCTTTGACTGTAACTGAAGTCAATTAGAAATGCAAGTATTTAGGAATCTTTATGGCTTCTTTACAGTTTGTTGCTTCCAGGAGGTTGGTGAAATCAAGTTTAATGGGCATTTGATAGTGGAGATAGCTGATTAGAACAAGTATTTATACTTTCAATATAATAGATAAAGTTTTGCAATTGTGACAAATTGTTGCTAGTCAGGGTGTATAGTTGTGTGCCTCTACTAATCGAAATAACTGTGGTTATGGCGATCGCATATTTTTAATTTCATGCAGAATTGAATCATTTTTTACCAAAGCACTCTCATTTTGTTGAGGATAAAGCCTCAATCGACTTTCTTGAGCTTGGGTTTTACCAAATCAGCGATCGCAAAAGGGTAAAACACCTTGATATAAATACTATGAAAGTCAAAAAATATATATTAAATATATTGAATTATCCAACGGAAATTGTAAATATTTTGATAAAGTAAAACAGATGTGGAGGTAAGATTATGACCCAAGCCTTGCCCAAATTACTCACCTTTAATGAATTTAGCGAATGGTATCCCAACGATAGTAAACGCTATGAATTACACAAGGGAATAATTGTTGAAATGCCACCCCCAACCGGAGCGCATGAAAAAGTTGTTGCGTTTTTGTCGCGGAAATTAACCGTGGAGTTTGATCGTCTTAATTTACCCTACGGAATTCCCAAAACCGCATTAGTCAAAACTCCTACTGCCGAATCAGCTTATTCGCCTGATGTGCTGCTACTAAATCTTGATAATCTCGACAATGAACCGCTTTTTCAAAAACAGTCAACAGTAAGCCAAGCAGCATCGGTTCCAATAGTTATTGAAGTTGTTTCAACTAACTGGCGAGATGATTACTACAATAAATTTAGGGATTATGAGGAAATGGGCATTCCTGAATATTGGATTGCTGATTATGCTGCATTGGGTGCAAGAAAGTTTATTGGCAATCCCAAACAACCCACTATTTTTGTCTGCGAATTAGTTGATGGTGAATATCAAATGACACCGTTTCAAGGTAACACCCCAATTTCATCACCTACTTTTTCCCAATTAAATTTAACCGCACAACAGATTTTTGATGCGGCTAACTAAACCACATCTTGCCATCATTTATTATTAATCTGCACTAAAATCTCTTCTAACTATCCATCAAAAGCTTTATTTAATCTGACAAAATCACCTTGGTCTAGGAATCCATTATTGATCAACCGCCAGAAAAAGTGCGATCGCTCCTTGATGAATTTCAGCGTTGCCAAGACTGCCATCGCATTTATTGACGAAGTGCTTGACTTAAGGATGAGTGAGTGAATGACATTAATTTTAGCTCTCGATTTTGGCGGAACTAAGCTGGCGGCAGCATTGGTAAATGTTGGTTCGAGAAAGTGGTTACGTTATGAACGTCGTCTATCGCCAGCGAATGCAGATGCTAAAACTGACTTAGAAATTATGCGATCGCTCATTTACTCTTTGTTAGAAGATGCAAAACCTGCTGCGATCGGTGTCAGCTTTGGCGGCCCAGTGGATGCTTCCACGGGGACAGTGCGACTATCTCATCATGTCGCTGGATGGGAAAACATTCCTCTCAAAGCCTTGTTGGAGGAGGAGTTTGGCGTGAGTGTTGGTGTAGACAATGATGCCAATATCGCTGCTTTGGGTGAATACCGCTTTGGTGCGGGACAGGGATACGATAGCCTGTTTTACATTACTGTCAGCACTGGCGTGGGTGGTGGTTGGATACTCAATGGCCAGCCTTGGCGGGGTGCTGGTGGGATGGCTGGCGAAATTGGACACGTGGTTGTAGATCCGGCTGGGCCAGTTTGTTTGTGTGGTAAGCGGGGATGTGTGGAACGTTTGGCTTCAGGGCCTTATATGGCGCAAAATGTTAGGGAAATTTTGCAAACTAAACCGCAGAGGCGCGAAGAAATCAGAGGCGGAGAGGTTTTGCGGCGTTTGGTGGGGGATGATTTAACATTGCTGACGGGACAGTTGGTAGCTGAAGCGGCGGCGGCTGGGGATGATTTAGCAAAGGAAGTTTTGCACAAAGCTGCTTGGGCGCTGGGTGTGGGTATTGGCAATGTAGCGAACTTAATGAATCCGCAGCGCTTTGTGTTGGGAGGCGGTGTAACGAAGGCGGGGGAGTATTTTTGGCAAGTGGTGCGTCAAGTGGCGCGGGAGACGGCTTTACCGGAAGTTGATTTTGAAGTTGTGCCGGCGGTTCTGGGGGATGATGCGCCATTGTGGGGCGGTGTAGCGATCGCTTCTATGACAGTAAATGAGTGAGGTATGGAGCGATAAGTAAGTGCAAACAGAATTAGTTATTTTTGATTGTGATGGAGTATTGGTAGACAGCGAAGGGTTAGGCAATCGCGTTCTTGTGGAATTTGTTGCTGAGTTTGGGCTGGCAATGGAACTTGAAGAAGCTATTTTGTTATTTAAGGGTTGCAAAATGGCTGATTGTATTGCTGTCATTGAGCAAAGACTTGGGAAGAAGATGCCACAAGATTTTGTAACTCAGCTTCGTACCCGTACTGCTGAAGCATTCAAGCGTGAACTACGTCCTGTAGAAGGAATAGAAGCAGCTTTAGACAAGATTAATCTACCTATTTGCGTTGCTTCCAGTGGCCCACCCGAAAAGATTAAGTTAGCTTTGCGTGTCACTAATCTATTGCCTCGATTTGAAGGACGTATCTTTAGCTCATATCAAATTGGAAGTTGGAAGCCAGCACCCGACTTATTCTTACATGCGGCTAAAAATATGGGGTTTCAAGCTCCATCCTGTACGGTTGTAGAAGATAGCATTTTGGGTGTACGTGCAGGTGTTGCCGCTGGGATGAGAGTTTTAGGTTACACCGAGCAAAGTGAGGCTCATCTACTTGAGGCATCTGGAGCGAGTGTCTTTTACTCCATGTATCAACTGCCTTCTTTGTTGTCTCATCATTAGACTTATAGTCTGTCAAGAACTAATTGACGGATAAATTCCTTGTAGAGACGGCGATTTATCGCGTCTCTCTAACCTGTTGAATGTTTTGACGAAACTCTCTAATAGCTTCCAAGGGAGACGATAACAAAACACAACGATTGAGCAAGGATAAATCTAATTCTGCTAAAAACTCACTGTTAACAACTTTCTCATATTCTTGTTCTCGTAAGCAGTAGACTTCAATTGTGCCATCTTCCCAAAACCAAACTTCCGGGACTCCCATTAATTTGTACTTCTGTAACTTAATGGGACTACCGCTAGTAATCACTACTTCAACACAGAGGTCTGGTATAGGTTTGTCGGTTCCAAAGCAATAAGATAAGTCAGCTTGATATTCTACTATCTCAGGAATAATCTGGCTAAAACTCCCACTGGGGAAAAATTCAATCCCCTGTTCCAGGAAATACTGCCCCAAGAGCAAAGCAATTAAACACTTAATCACCTCATGAGGCTTACCAATACTCACAATTTCTAAAATTCCCTCACAATAAAACAACCGCACCCCTGGCACATTTTCAAAGCTAGCTTGAATTGCTTTAAACTGTTCCCAACTTAACCCATGTCGAAAAAAGCGTTGTTCTTCTGGTAAGTTAACAGCATTTTCTAACGTTTGAGTCATAATATTTGTACTCTCTCAGTTAGTAGTTACCATATTTATCTAATTCCCATTTTAAGTCAAAACCAAATTATCTCGGTGAATCACGGTTTCCACACCTGGATAACCTAAAATTGTGGAAATTTCTCGTGAATGACACCCACGAATCTTTTGCAGTTCATTGCTGTTGTAATTCACAAGTCCTCTGGCAATTTCGTTACCGTTGCTGTCACATAATTGCACCGCATCTTGTGTGTCAAATTCTCCTTCTACGGCTTTAATTCCAGCAGCTAATAACGATTTTCCCCCTAGAGAAATTGCCGCGATCGCACCTTCATCTAAATACAATTTTCCCGCAGGTACTAGACCGTAAGCTATCCAACGTTTACGCGCCGAAGTTGGTTCTGGTTGCGGTTCAAAATGCGTCCCAATCAGTTCACCTTGGATAATTTTTTCGATATTCCGAGGAAATCGCCCTTGGGTAATTACAGTCCGCACTCCAGCCGCGATCGCAATCCTCGCAGCCGAAATTTTTGTCACCATCCCACCAGTACCCCACTGAGAACCTTGGGAACCTATTTGTAATTGAGCTAATTCTTTAATGCTACTAACTAGAGCGATTGGCCGCGCATCGGGTACAGAACGGGGATCGGCTGAGTACAACCGATCGACATCGGTGAGCAAAAATAGCCAATCTGCTTCTACTAAACTGGCAACCAATGCCGAAAGCGTGTCATTATCACCAAATTTTAGTTCGTCTATTGCTACGGTATCATTTTCGTTGACTATGGGGATTACTCCCAGTCCCAGTAATTCCTGAAAGGTGTTGTAGGCGTTGAGATAGCGGCTGCGCTGTACCAAATCACTGCGAGTCAATAATACTTGAGCTATCGCCTGTTGTAAAGTAGTAAATAAATCATCATATATACGGATTAATCTACCTTGTCCAACTGCTGCTACAGCCTGTTTGAGTGCGATCGCTTTGGGACGTTCAGTTAAACCCAACCGCGCACAACCCACCCCCACAGCGCCAGAGGAAACCAAAATTACCCGATGTCCTTGGCGTCTTAAATGGCAGAGTGTTTCCGCCAAAGTAGCGATGGTAGAAAGTGCTAATTGTCCCGTTTCTGGTTGGGTTAGGCTAGAAGTACCGATTTTGACAACAATTGTTTTATTCATTGGTCATTAGTCATTGGTCATTGGTCATTAGTCATTGGTCATTAGTCATTGGTCATTAGTAACTGACGAATGACAACGGACAAATGACAAAGGACAAATGACTAAAGAAATTGTAAAGCGCCAATCCCTCTATGGTGAAGGTTGACGCTTTACGGGGTATATTTACTTAGTATGAGTTAGGGTCTTTTTTGGCTGACCCCATGTTATTAATACTTATGATCCCCGATTTTTGGGTTCCATAAAGATTCCTTAACTATTTCTTTAGATTTACTTTCCTGATCACTTCTCAACTTTTGTGAATCTTAGTTTTCTTGGGGGTGATAGAGGCTCCCAGAATTTCAGATATCCAAACTTCAAAGTTGCGGACGGGATGAGAGCGGAGAGCCGCGTCGGCATGAACAATCGGCTCAACTAAAATGGTAAACATTCCCAGGCGATTACCTGCGATGACATCGGTAAACAAGCGATCGCCTACCATACCCACTTGATGCACTGGTAGATCCATTCCCCTGAGTGCTGCCCTAATTTTGCGTCGGGAAGGCTTGGCTGCACCCAAGTAGTAAGGCAAGTTGAGCGATCGCGCAATGCCACCAATTCGTGCTTCACTGAGGTTGTTACTGACCAAGCATAATGCAGTACAGGTACGGATTTGCTCTACCCACTCTCGTAGTTCTGGGGAAGCTATCCCGACTGTAAAGGGTACTAAAGTTTCATCTACATCCAATACCAGCCCTTTAAGCCCGTATTTTTGGATAATATCTGGGGTTAGGTTCAACACTGAACCCTCTAAAATCAAATCAGGCTGTAAAAGATTGTTCCAGACCATAGTCAACAGTCAAATGTAGATAGCTAAGACAAATGAGCATAACCCAATATAGTTTAGTTAGTCGAACCCGATCCTGGAATATCTCCCTGAACACTTTGAGATAAAATCCCTAAAATTTTATCTATTTCTTTGATGTAATAATTACTCAAATCAATAAATATATCGTTTTCTTCTAACTGTAAAAATTTCCAAATATCCCCTGTTGTTACCGCGCCATAAATTTTTCTGATTTCATTTCCTTCTTGTTGATTAAATAACTGTGCTGCCAACATGGCTGCTGCACATTGACCTAATCCACCTTTAATATTTTCATTTTTGGCTTCAATAATAACCACTACAGGCACATTAATTGTTAGTTGCTCTTTAGAACGACTGATGATAAAGTCACAATAGCCATTCAGACCCTTTTCTGGATCTACATTAAAATCTGTTCCTGAAAACAAACTAATTGGATAATTAGCCCTGCGTCTTACCTCCAACAATATCGGAGTGATAATCATTTCTGAACGAGATTTTTCAGTATTAATTGCTAAAGCCAGTTCTGTAGTTTATTCTAAAGAATTTTTGAGTTTTTCGCTTGCCTGTAGAGGTTCTATGTCCGCACATAAATCAGTTTCTTCATCAATGCGGATGCTGAATGACTTTTTAAATTTACTTAATGTAAAGTCGCTATAAGCCATTTTCAGCACCTCATAGCAATTTTGGATTGTAGATAATGAAATTGAAAATCCCTGCCAACTAAAATGCTTTTTTCAGGATTTTAAACAACATTAATTGTCGCAATTTAGTGTTAGTGTTTCATCACTTCCACATTTAATGAGACATGGTAAAAGGTTTAACTGGATTGTGATGACAATCAAAATTCCCAATTAAAAAATTCAAAATGAAAATGTAACATTTTGAATTTTTCATCTTATTCCACTTCATTAAAAAGATGTTCTTCCAACAAAGGCTGCACTTGGCGGAACTCCTCTGGAGAAAGTAATTCAGGTTCACCTGTTTTTGCTATCCGTGCAAAAAACAACAGTGGATCAAGCGGTGTATAAATTGCATACTCCTGATCTTCATCATAGAAGCTAGCGAGTAGCTGTAATTGCTCTGGCTCTAAATCTTCACCTTCGTCTTCGATTTCTAAGGTGAAGAGTTCTGATTCTTCAACTGGCGGTAAATCACCTGCAACTGTCAAAGCATAAGCTGTGTTCTTTAGTATCAAGTTTTGCTCAGATAGCACAGCTTGAGCATTAGCAAAAATTTGCTCAATTATGTTGTCGTCTTCTACTAGAACTGCTTCTTCTTCCTCATCGTCGCCTTCCCAAGAAAAAATTTCTACAGGTGAGTCTACAGGAAGAAGTAAAACGTATTCTTGTCCATCTACCTCCAGGGAATGCTCTATGTAACAGTCGAGCGATCGCCCTTTGTCATCGGTTAAAGTGATGGAACCCGCATGAGCGTTATCATTTTCTTCAGGAAATGGAGGGGAAAACATAGCCGAAATGTAAAAATTTAATAAATACCAGCAACTTTGAAAATCGCTTCACTATCATTAATGACATATTATGTCAATCAAATAGCTTTATACGTAGATACAACTGCTGGCTAATCGTTTTCAGAATATCATGTTAAAAGGTATCAATACTCAATAACCGCCACTGAACTACGCGAACTGGCACGCTTCACATCCAGCCATTGTTGCAAAATCAAAGCGGCTGCCTTGCGGTCAATCAAACCTTTATGGCGTGACGGGGAGCGGTTTTCAGCTATCAGCAGTTGCTCTGCTTGAAATGAAGTTAATCGCTCATCCACATATTCCACAGGCAGTTTTAGTGCTTTAGCAAGTCTTGTAGTAAATTTTTGAACTTGACGCGCTTGAAATCCTATTGAGCCATCCATTGAATAGGGTAAGCCCATAACTAGAACTTGCACTTCGCGTTCATTAACTAGTTGTCGGATTTGCTCGACATCCTGCTCAAAAGATGTACGCTCAATTGTGGTGATCCCCGTGGCAATTAAACCCGTGCGATCGCACCCAGCTACACCAATTCGCTTGCGACCAAAATCTAGTCCCAAGGCTGAAATAAACGGTTTTGCTTGCTCTTGGGATATCACACTAATTCTCCTGTTGTACATCTGCTGATTCAGGAATCGGCGATGCTTCAATGCTAGGGTTTTTTCCCGAAAAGTTAATCGGTTCTGACTTAATTGGCAGTGGTTTATCTGACAATGGCAGCTTTACTGGTTGTATCCATGACATCCCACCTGGTATAGGTTTACGTGCCGGTTGTAAACCTTGTAGCATATCAGTCCACTGGATTCCTTCTAGGGAGACGAATTTAGACTCCCGTAGCTTGTGCCACACAGAGCGAGACATAACCAATGTATGTTCTATGCGTTTTGCCCCAATTCGCTCCAAATACTCTTCTCGCTCTGCCTGATAGTCTGATGAGGCTAGTTGTAACCCTTGCTGGGGAAAATCTTGGGCAATACGAGCCAGTTGGGATAGTAATTCTGGATATAGCCAGGTGTAAGCAGGATGAACTGTCAGCGTTGCAGCATGGGGAACTTCACCCTTACGGTCAAGTTGCACCTGAAAATAGCCGATCGCAGCTTTGCGTTGGGGTTCAAATACGTAACCACTCACCACTTCTGTTTTGGTCAGCCATTGCTTCACTGCATCAGTTAAAGCGCCGAACAAGCTGGTTTTAAAGTCGCGGGTATTGCGGTCAAAAACTTGACGTACCAAAGGTGGCATCGATGCCGTATCCAGTTGATATAGCAACTGGGCATCAGCATTACTCACTGGCAAGAGATTGGGCAAATCTGGCTCTGCTTGTGCCAATTCAGCCAGTAATTCTGGCCCAATTTCCCAGTAAGTCATTTCTGCTAGACGCTGGAATCCATTTTGTCGATATAGTGCCAGCGCCTCAATGTCGTTAATATTAACTTCCAATAGCCAAGTGCGAGCTTCCAAAATCGATTCAAAGCAATGACGCAAAAGTTGCGAACCAATTCCTTGCTTATCGACACCACGCTCTAGTAGCACTTGATCAATCCGCCAAGTGCTGCGTGTCCGATTAAAGGGTGACACTTGAATCATTCCTAGAAGCAACCGCCCTTGCTCTGCTACATAGGCGCAGAGGCGATACTGGAGCGGGTTAGGAAACCAGCTTAAAAATTTGAGTAATCCATACCAGCGACGCAGCCTTTGCATCTGGCTGATGGCAAAACCTGCTCCCTTGGGAGTTAGGGCTGCGAATGACTCTTGAGTTATGCGCTCAATCCCGTCCAGATCCCGGTATTGGACTGGTCGGATAATAACGCTGAGGTTTCTGGGAAGTAATGAAGTCATTTTTATTCGAGCCGACATTTAGCCGTAACTAACTGCTCTTCAAAGGAACTGCTGCAATTATCTTAACTAGTTTCTGCTTTCTACTATTGTGCCAAAAGGGTGATTTTAGTAACTTAATACTTAAAGAAGCAGAAAAAGCAGACCTTGTGAGAACACCATTGGCATTAACCCAACAACATCTGCCCTTATTTTATTTGAATTTTGATTAAAACTTGTATATATTTATAGTCCTTGTCGAGAAACTAGCTTTTCAAAGTTGGCTTGGGTTTGATGGAGTAATTGCTGGCGACTATCTACCAGTGTTTGCTTCAGGGTTGGAACAAGATTGCGAGCTTGCAGAGTCATGTGAAGTTGCAGGTTGGCGACATATTCACTGAAATCTTGATTCATTTCATCTGCGCCCGCATCCGTCAATAAATTTGATTCCATTGCCACTGTGTTCTCCTGTGTTAATCCTGTGCTATCTCTCTTCATGACCAAAAACTATCACGTTGTTTGGACTAACTTCTTAATTTGCAATGAAGTTTAACGCTTCTTAGGGATAGGAATAGCGATCGCTATAGGATTTTCATCTGCCTATTAAAATCTCAAACCAACACCACCCTGTACAGAGATAGCTGTACCACCGCTATCACGGTAGGCATCAAAAGCAATGATGGCGTTGCCAAAAAGCACAGTATTGCTATTTGGGATCATATAATCAATGCCCGGTTGTAAAGCAAAACTAATTTTATCGCCCACAGGAGAAGAACCACCACCAGCCAACACTAATCCAGCGCCCAGGTAGGCATCAGTTTGCCAATTCAGGGGGAAATCGTAGGAAACCGTTGGCACAATTGCCGTATTATTACCAACCAACACTTGAGCGCGTAGTGAAATCGGTGCTTCCAAAAGCTTGTATCGTCCCGCTATCACCCCTCCGAGTTGGATACCATCGGTAACACCAATAGTCGGGCCTATACCGATATAACTACCATAGGCTACTTGAGCTTGTACTGGTTTAGTAGTCGCCAGACTCAAGACCAAGCCAGCCCCCAGAACTGAAACCAAATATGGAATATATTTCATCACCTAACTCCTCACACCATTTTGAATTTGGGCATTGGGCATTGGGCATTGGGCATTGGTTATTAATTCTTCTCCCCCTGCCTCCCTTGCCCCTCTGCCCCTCTGCTCCCCCTCCATTCTACGGGCAACGGGGATGAATGCCTCCTTGAGTACAAATGTATGCTAATTGCTTGGCATCTAAATTTTTAGCTTGTGAAAAATCAACACCTTGGACTACGGCAGATACTGAGCCTAAATCTGGGGTTTGGACAAATTGATCTGCTGGATCTTGTTTGCTAGGGGCGAGAATTGCTCCCTTAAAATCTGCTCCGGTGACATTCGCCCCCCGTAAATCTGCAAGACTCAGGTCGGCATTTTGCAAGTTAACGTTTTCCATCTGGGCAGAACGCAAAACAGCACCAGCTAAACGAGTGGCACTCAGATTAGCATTGCTGAGATTAGCACGATCCAAATAGGCTCCTGATAAATCTGCCCCTTGCCAATCAGTGTTAGTTAAATTGGCAAAGGATAATTGTGTTCCTATAGCAGTGGCGCGACCTAAACGCGCGGCATATAGATTGGCTTCGTTCAATTTGGCGTCACCTAAATCAGCCCCAGTCAAGCTGGCTTTTTCCAAAACTGCGTTTCGCAGATCGGCTCCTACTAGTTGGGTGCTATTGAGTTTAGCGTCATATAGACGCGCATTGGATAAGTTAGCTCTATTGAGAGTGGCGCGGCTCAAGTCGGTACGGTTCATCAAGACGCGACTGAGGTTAGCATCAGTAAGATTGGCTTGCTGCAACTGAGCTTGGCTTAAATCAGCCATCACATCGTCGTAAGTATCCCAGCGTCCATCCTCACCCGCACTCCGGAAGCGGCTACCCTTAAAGCTGGCTTGGTTAAGATTTGCAGATTTAAACTTAACTCCTGATAAATCAAGGCTGTCTAGTACCAAGTTGAAGAAGGAACTTCCAGGAGTACCGCTTTGACCTAATTGGGTGCTACTAAGGTCAACGCCCTCGATTTTCCCACTGTAAACAGAGAGAATCTTGTTGATCGTCCGCTGGTTTCTTTGTAGCCGCCCTTGCCGCAATTCGCGCTCTTTGGTTGCAGTGCTACCCACAGATTCCAGTTCGCTAACCAAAAACTGATTCTTATTTTTTAATTCAGGGATGGCTTGAGGCCCAACAGTTGTCAAAGCTTGTTGAATCGTATCCAGAAGACTGGAGTTGGTTTCGCTAACTAATAAATCTGCCAGGAATTTAATGGATTGTGGGTCATTAAGACCACCCATAGCTAGAATTGCGCTTTGGCGTTGCTCATTAGTCGCCCCAGAGTTGGGACTTAATTGTTTGACAATTTCAAGGAACTGTTGGCTATTAATTTGCTGAGTTGCTCGCTGGGATTGTTGAATTTGGATATAAACTTGAGTGCCGATTAAAGTTGCCAACACAGCAGTCATACTCGTCAGCCCTACCCCAAACAAAGTTAGATTGGGATTTTGCTGTATCCGCCGCCACAGATTGGGCGACTTGTTGCTTTGGACTGCCACTAATTCTTCATTTCCCTCTTGCCATTCTTCTGCTTCATCGTTACCACCAGCAGATTGAGCTTGTCTGTTACTAGCTAAAAGTGCATCTATTGTATGAGTGCCTGCGAGTTGATCGTGCAGTGCGCGACGCCCCCGACGTGACGGTAAGCCTATCCCTTCACCCACAATCATTAACAAAGACAAAAATGTGAATAATCCTAAATTCGGAAAAGCAAAGCTGTAGCGCCACAGCAGATAAGCGATGGAAATGGGTACAGTCCAACGCCCAACTCCTTCTCTAATCACCACTGCGCCCAAACCAGGTGGCTTTCCTTGCTCGTTGACAACCCGCACTTTTAACCAACGTTTAGGAATTGTGCTACCAGTCTTAGCTAGTAAATATAATTGCCACCATGAGAGAGTTACAGGTGCTAACAGGGCGATCGTCCACAAAATATTAGTTGGCCATGCGACGTTACGGATGCCATAGCTCACAGGCAAAGCTAAGGGTCTAGCGATCGCTCTTTCTGTAACTACCAACACGGGGTTAAGCGGTACTCGGTTCAGATCGCTTCTAGAATTGGCATAGACACCAATGCCGAAGGGAATCAACCCACTAGTAACCACTAGTGTGATTTCAGCCGCCCAAGCAGCAAAACGCCTGCTTGCTAGCAACAGCGAATTGGCTCTTTCCGGTTTTTTTGACTGACCAGATTGATTACTTCTCCTGACAATTGGTGACGTCATTGCATAATTCCCTTTGATATTATTTCTACGCCGTTCTCGGCACAATTAAAATAGACTAAGCTGATCAGCAAAAAGAAAAGCATATTGAAATAGAATTTAGAAGTGATAAGTCAGGAACAGTTTGTATTCTGGCTCCTGACTCTCATAACTCCGGCAGAATGCCAAGTAAATGCATATCAACTTATTGCTTACGTTGAAAGCTACCAGACACAAAAAATTTGTATCCAACATACACTAACACTGCCAAAAGTGCCAGACTAATTACAGATGCAACTAGTTTAAACACTGCTTGCAGCATCGCCAAGCCCACTAGCACCGTCACACCCGCAACTACCAGCTTTTTTGTTCCAGATAAGCTGTTGAACCAAATCTGAAATCGCTCCAGTTGCAAGTTCAAGTTAGCAAAAACAGACTGGGGCGTTTGTTTTTTTTCTTGTGGTTCGGAAACCACCCCAGGTGGGGAATTAATTTCTGCCTCTAGCTGATTGAGGCGACGCTGTAAGTCTTCTTCTGGTTGAGGATTCATCAATTTTTCTACCTCAGTTAGCACACTTATCCAACAAACCAGCCAAATTCTATTTTTGGTGGTTGTTTTAGTGATTTTAGCTAATGTCTGTGCCTGTAAGACCTGTCTGCACAGGGAAAAATTATGTTTTTTTCTTGTTGCCTTCCAGACATCATATTTCTCAGGAGTTACGCAAACAATAGCCGAAACCCTTTTTTCAGGTAGGGGCAATTGATGAATCATATGGTGTCAACTTAAGCCTTGGCGAATGGAATTCGCAGCTATACAAGCAAAGTCCGCCTGCGCGGACTAAGGTTAAATCAAGGTTTTGTTTGTGTAGACGCGGTTTCTAACCACCTGTTTCGCGTTAAGTTGACACCTATTGTTGATGAATTTCCCCCTACAGCATGTAGTTTTGCGTAAGTCCAATTTCTGATGTAAAGACTTTGCATTGCAACGTCTCTACACACATCTATCAAATCTTCACAAACAATCCTTAACTGAACGGTATTGCTTTATACGGCAGATTTTGGAACCAAGACGGCTTGCCGTCGTCTATTAAATCAGACTATATAACAATATTGCTCTAAAAAAATCTGGAGCATTAATTAAAATGAAGACGCTTAGGCTACTTGCAATTGTTCCCACAGCTTTGGCGATGAGTTTGGTTTTCACTGAGGCTAATTTGGCACAAACACCAACAATCCAAATTAATCGGAATCTCCAACCAGATCCACTGATTTTGAACGGAAAGTCTGGGGGAACTGTGAAAAGCAATTGTGGCAATATTACTACTGAACCTAATCAATTGATCCAGGTTACGGAGTCACTACCTTATTTGCGATTAACAGTAGAGAGTCAAGGGAAACCAACACTGTTGATCGACGGGCCTGGAGGGCGCTTTTGTGTACTAGCAGATAGTTACTCTGGAGGGAAGTCAGAACTTTCTGGTTACTGGCAGACAGGAAAATACTCGCTTTACGTGGGCGAACTATCACAACAAGAGTATAACTACACCCTCTCAATCTCGCAAAAAAATAAATAGTCATTAGTCATTTGGACTTCGCTAATGACTAATGACCAATGACTAATCTTCCAGCGATTTGGCTGGAACTTCCACAGCAGTGACATCAATTGTGCCTTCTGGTGTGAAGCGCTGAAAATGACTATTTTGTACTAGCAGTGACTCTCCACAGCTAGGACACTGCAACTGACTGTTGTTTAAACCTGTAAATTCATATCCACAGACGGGACACTGATCGGCAACCAAGTTGCGTTGCAGCCACCAACGAAAGCCAAAAAAAGCCACAATGGGTGCCAAAAACAGCAACCCGACAATAATTAGTAACGAATTAACCAACCAACCTAAGCCTAGTGATGCCAGCAACCAAATAACTGCCAGCAGAGTGAGCCAAGGTCGGAGATTTAAAAGGTTCAATTGAAATGACTTAAAGCTCATTTTTTAAATGTCGTCCTGCTCTCCTTCTAGGATAGCGATTTTAGTCATTTGTTATTGGGACTCAAAACTGAGGATATAAGCATTTTTTGCAAGTGCTGTTGGAAGGCATCTATGCCAAACAGAGCGATCGCTTGTTCTCGCAGCCACTTTCCATCACATCGCTGGTCATCCCCTTGAAGCATTTCTATACAAGCTGCTGCTACGGCATCAGGACTGCGGTGTGGTACTCGCCATCCCAGTTTACCATCCTGCAAAGGGTCTGCGGAACCATCGTCGTCACCGGATAATACAGGTACTCCACAAGCCATTGCTTCCAGATAAACAATGCCAAAGCCTTCTTGCGAAGGCATAATATAGGCATCAGCAAGGCGGTAATGTTGCATTAATTCTTCTGTAGCCACGAAACCAGCAAATACGACGCGATCGCTCACACCCAAATCTTTTGCTAGCTGCGCCAATCGTGGTTGGTCATCACCGCGACCAATTACCAAATATTTGACTTCTGGAAAAACCTGAGCAATTTGTGGTAATGCCCGAATGGTGACATCTACACCCTTGTAAATATCCCCTGACCATAACCGCGCTACTGTCATTAAAACTTTAGCACCAGTTAAGCCATATTTCTGGAGTAATTCTGGCTGCTTGGAACCAGGTGTAAATTTATCTCCATCAATTGCACAAGGCATCATCTGTACCATTTTCGGGTTTAGACTATTAGCAACACAAGCGCGATCGCGGCTGTAGCGACTAATTGTCCAAATTCCAATTGCTGATATCAAGGCGCGACGTTCTTGATTTTTCAGCGGTTCCCAGACTTCTTTACCGTAAGTTAGTACAGTGTAAGGAATCCCCAAAGGCTGGCAAAGAGTTTGTACTAGTACTGCTAAGTTTATATGACCGCAGAAAACTTGCTGGGGACGGCTTTGCAACAGACATTTAAGTAAAGCCGCTGCCATTTGTAGTCTCCCCAAATAGGGAGACTGATTTTTAAAGTAATGAAATTTTAAGTTCTCGTCTTCAAACGCATTTAAGCTATCAGGACTATCTCGTAGCAAAAAGACTTCTGCCTTGTAGTCTTGGCTTAATCCCAGATAAGCGCGAAAAATATCTTTTATATATGATTGAATACCACCTTCGTGAGCAAAAATTTCTAAGAACACGAAGACATGGTTAGTTTTTTTGTTAACTTTATCACCTAACTTGAGGTTTTCTGCCACTGTAGTGATGTGCATATTAGATTATTTAAACTCGCGGTAAGGGTGCGATGCCTGTGGCAAGGACTTCATCCAAAGCACCACTCTGTAAGCGCTCCAAATCTGTTTTGACCATTTTTTCTAAAAGTTCCTCAAAGCTCACTTGGGGTTCCCAGCCGAGGTTTCTTTTCGCTTTACTGGGGTTAGCTACTAGTTGAAAATGCTCATCTTGCCGCAACAAGCTGGTATTTAGGACTACATGGTGTGTCCAATCCAAGCCAACAGACTCAAAAGCTGTGGCAACTAAATCTTTAACACTATGCAGTTTACCTGTACCAATCACATATTCTTCGGGTTCATCAACTTGCAACATCAGCCACATTGCTTCTACGTAATCTCCCGCAAACCCCCAATCGCGTTTGGCGTCTAGATTACCCATTTCTAAGGTGTCAGTTAAACCCAATTTTATTGATGCGACTGCTAAAGAAACTTTTCGTGTGACAAACTGAGGTGCGCGTAGAGGAGACTCGTGATTATATAAAATTCCGCTACAGGCAAATAGTCCATAGCGCTGTCTGTGATGCACCATCGTCCAGTGAGCGTGCATTTTAGCCGCAGCATAAGGATTTTTAGGACGAAAAGGAGTTTCCTCATCTTGAGGCGAGAGGAATACATCGCCAAACATTTCTGAACTGCTGGCTTGATAAAATCTGGTAGACAAACCAACTTTTCGTACTGCTTCTAAGAGTCTAGTAGCTGTACCAGTTATCAAGTCTAGGGTTCCCAACGGATCGTTCCAGGAGTCGGGGACAAAACTGGGAGCCGCTAGATTGTAAATTTCTTGGGGACGTAGTTGTTCAACTGCGGTCAACAGCGCTGCACTATCCCTCAAGTCAACCGTAAAAATTTCTACCTGATTTGCCAGTGTGCCCAGTTTTGTCAAATTCGGTTGTCGATGTGGGGGTACTAATCCTACAACTCTATAACCACGGTTGAGAAGCAAATGGCTGAGATAGTAGCCATCTTGACCAGTAATTCCTGTAATTAGGGCTGTCTTAGTCATATTTTCTCCCCTACTCTCTCTATCTCTTTAAGCACAAAATGGCACTTGTTGGAGAACAAAAATAAGGCTCTCAACACTGCTGACAAATCTTAACAAGTGAGCTAGTGTAACTCGAATGCTATCTTTACTGTATTCACTAATTTTTTTTATACAAAAATATTCTTGGAAATTTTACAAAAAAATCATAATTACTAAGCAATTTCACGTAAAAAATATATTACTCCAATTTAAATAATTTTGAAAAAGGAGTATACTCTTATCAATCAAATAACTTTATATTTGAGCAAAAACCCCTTCTGCTGGTGCTTCTGTTTTAAAGTGAGTAGCTGAAATTTAGCAGCAGCGACACAGGAGAAGTTTTGTTTGTCTTGCTCTTAAGTATAACCAAGCTAGCAAGAGCATCTGTCTGCGATACGCTGCGCGAACGTAGAGAAGACTTGTCTTCGCACTCTGCCGATACTCCCTCCCTACGCTTCGCCTCCGCTCAAAAGCCAAAATTGGCATCAGAAGTATTCTTATCTTCCTTTACCCTTGACTACTTCACTTTTATTTTTGTGCTTCTACAGAGTATTTGACGATGAGCAGGCAATTTCTACCATCTGTACCGCGTTCGTATACAACACGGTCTGCCAAGCGCCGGAGGAGAAACCATCCATACCCGCCTACTTGTAGAGTACCTGGGGCTGGCTCTGCGATCGCATCAGGATTGAAAGGTTTTCCATAATCCCAAATTCTAATCTCTAGTCGGTCAATCCACAGATAAACATTAATCTCAATGGTTGTTTCCGGCGGTAAAGCATGATGAGCGTGACGAACAGCGTTGGTAAAGCCTTCTGCTAATGCTAAATTGAGGCGATCAAGTTGGGTTTTTGACCAGCCAAGTTGAGACAAATGTTGCAGACAAAATTGCTCAAACCATTCTTGCACCTGGTTTAGGAGCCTGAGTTCGCTCTTAACCGTCAGATGGTCTTGCTGCACTATAGTAAGCATTAACTGTGACTTGAATATAAGTAAACCCAAGTTGCTAGTTATTAAATTTTGCGCTACTCGCAAAATTTCTCTGACATAAAAAAATCTAAATTTACATATTTTGTGTACCAAAATACAAAACATGAAGGATTTTGGCATTCGGAGGGTTGTAACTAGCAACTTACGTTAAGTAAGTAAAAAATGTTTGTATTTGTTGACTCTTGGTAATTTGAGATTTTGGAAGAGTTTTTTCATCCAAAACTTCAAAATCCCAAATGGAATCTGAATTATTTCAGAATTCAGAATACAGATCAGAGTTTAATTCTGAATTCTGGCTTCTGAATCCTGAAGTTGTTTCCTGTTAAAATTGACGCCTGTTAATTGTTTTCAAAAGCACATCTGCATCTGCTCTTGAAACTCACAGGCGTCAAAACACTTTGTGGTGACTAATTTAGAATAGTCCCAAGGTCAAAGATTTATCCAATGGCAAAGCAGCGCCAATACCCAGCCACAGGGTGACAAGAGTACCAAAAAGGAATACTGTGGTTGCAACTGGACGGCGGAAGGGGTTTTGGAACTTATTCACGTTCTCAATAAAAGGAACGAGGATTAGACCCACTGGTACAGAACCCATTGCTAACACTCCTAAAAGTTTGTTAGGAAGCGATCGCAAAATTTGGAAGACTGGATACAAATACCACTCTGGTAAAATTTCCAATGGTGTGGCGAAAGGATTTGCTGGTTCACCGGTCATTGCTGGATCTAACACGGCTAGAGCCACAATCGCAGCGAAGGAACCCATGATCACAATTGGAAAGACGTAAAGTAAGTCATTAGGCCAAGCGGGTTCACCATAGTAGTTGTGACCCATGCCTTTAGCGAGTTTGGCTCTTAACTGAGGATCGCTCAGGTCAGGTTTCTTTTGTGTTGACATTTTGAAATGTGCTCTCCTGCTTAAGTTAAATTAAAGCATTTGTGAAAGCTATCAGCTACTAGGCAACCAACAGCCGGCAAACAGCGTTTGTATATCTACAGTAAGCCGCCTGGAGGGTGTCTACAGCTTTAGGCTTCAGATACAAGTATTTGTTTTTTGGAACTTATGTGCAATTAATTTCTTGTGTTTCATAAGTTTAAAACAAACAACTCGATCTGAAAACTGACAAATGTTGCCTTTCGCTAATAGCTGAGATTACAAAGGCCCGGAAATACCTTGCTTACGGATCATCAAGAAGTGAAACAGCATGAAGACTGCAATTAACCAAGGCAATACAAAGGTGTGGGCGCTGTAGTAACGAGTTAGTGTTGCTTGACCAACACTCGAACCGCCGCGCAACAGGTCAGAAATCAGAACGCCAACCACGGGAATTGCTTCTGGTACGCCGCTAACGATTTTCACAGCCCAGTAGCCAACTTGATCCCAAGGTAGAGAATAGCCGGTAACTCCGAAGGAAACGGTGATCACAGCTAGGATGACACCACTTACCCAGGTGAGTTCGCGGGGCTTTTTGAAACCACCTGTAAGATAAACCCGGAAGACGTGCAAAATCATCATCAACACCATCATGCTCGCAGACCAGCGATGGATGGAGCGAATTAGCCAACCGAAGTTTACTTCATTCATGATGTACTGCACTGAGGAGAAAGCTTCAGTGACTGTTGGCCTGTAGTAGAACGTCATGGCAAATCCAGTAGCAAACTGGATCAGAAAGCAAACCAGGGTAATTCCACCCAGACAGTAAAAGATATTGACGTGGGGAGGGACGTATTTGCTAGTAACATCTTCAGCGAGCGCCTGAATTTCTAGGCGTTCCTCAAACCAGTCGTAAACGTTGGCCATACAATCTCAAGTTCCTAAAAGTCGGTTGCGGTTGATAAATTCCGAAGTTCTGAATCGGCAGAAGCCTTCGCTCAGACTTCTCTCCCAATTAGCAAGTTTGGGATTTTAGTAAAGGGGAGTTTTTTTGTTTGCTTTTTAGCTTTTGGCGTGCTAAGAGACTTCAGAAACTTTACACTCTGTAAAGATAGAATATATTGCGATCTCTTTACGCCCCTACACACAAAATAGTGGACACAAAGTAGATTTTATCCTTTGGCGAGTGGATACGATGCATCAGTTGACTGAACAACTTGATGAGAAAAATGCACCACTTCTATAAAAAAAGTAACATAATCGAGAGATAGATTTCATCAACAACAGGGGAAGTGAGCATTTATAGCCAATTTGGGTTGAGGTGGAATTGATAATGGGGTTCATGAACAAACAAGTCTTTCGGGTTGGATTTTCATTGCTAATGGCGTTTTGGTTGGCGTTGGGTACGCTCACCCAGCCGGCTCTAGCTTTGACGACGGAACAAAAGCTGGTTTCGGAAGTTTGGCGAATTGTTAATCGCACTTATCTAGATGAGACGTTTAATCATCAAAACTGGGCAGCAGTCAGGCAAAAGGTTCTGGAGAAGCCTTTGGCAGACTCAAATGCCAGTTATGCGGCAATTGGGAAGATGCTCAAGAGCCTTGACGATCCTTTTACCCGCTTTTTAGATCCAGAACAGTACCGCAGCTTGCAGGTAAATACTTCCGGGGAATTGACTGGGGTAGGATTACAAATTGCTTTGAATTCTGAGAATGGGAAGTTAGAAGTAGTTGCTCCTATCGCCGGTTCACCGGCAGATAAAGCGGGGATTAGACCACGCGATCGCATCCTCAAAATTGAAGGCGTCTCTACAGAAAATCTCACCCTTGATGAAGCTGCAACCAGAATGCGCGGGCCGAGTGGTAGCCTTGTCACTTTACTGATCGAACGGGACGGAGAAGCAGAAACAGAAATTAGACTAACACGCGATCGCATTGCTCTTAACCCTGTGGTTTCCGAATTGCGTGTTTCCACTGACAATACGCCTATTGGCTACCTACGACTGACTCAATTCAATGCCAACGCCTCAACGGAATTGGCACACGCTATTTCTAGTCTAGAAAAAAAAGGGGCTGCTGCCTACATTCTAGATTTACGAAATAATCCTGGGGGGCTATTGCAATCAGGAATTGAAATCGCCCGTCTTTGGTTAGACTCCGGCACTATCGTTTACACTGTTAACCGACAAGGCATTCAGGGCAGTTTTGAAGCCTTTGGCCCAGCCCTGACGAACGATCCTCTGGTGATTTTGGTGAATCAAGGAACTGCTAGTGCCAGTGAGATTCTCGCCGGCGCACTCCAAGATAATGGTCGCGCCCAGTTGGTAGGTGAAACCACCTTTGGAAAGGGCTTAATTCAATCCTTATTTGAATTATCAGATGGTTCGGGCTTGGCAGTCACAATTGCTAAGTATGAAACTCCTCAACACCGGGATATTAACAAACTAGGTATTAAACCGGATACAGTTATTTCCCAAGCAGCCATTAACCGCGAACAAATTGGCACTGAAGCGGATCTGCAATATCAAGCAGCAGTACAACTTTTGGTGAAAAATTCGGTGGTGGCGGGAAAGGCATGAAGAGTGATGAGTAATGAGTAATGAGTAATGAGTAATGAGTAATGAGTGATGAGTGATGAGTGATGAGTGATGAGTAGGAAATCTCACTTATTACTCAGCATTCACAAAGGCATAGTTAGGGCAGGGGCAAGTTATTTTTATCCTAGAATAACTGCGATTTTCTCGTTTATATCGACAATGGTAGCTGAATCACAAATTCAGTTCCTTCGCCAAGTTGAGAATTAACTTCGATCGCTCCGCCATGTTTTTCCACAATAATTTGACGGGCGATCGCAAGTCCTAATCCTGTTCCTTTGCCAACAGCTTTCGTCGTAAATAAATGGTCAAATATCTTTTGTTTTACCTCTTGAGCCATTCCCTTTCCATTGTCAGCAATTGTAATTTTTACACCTTTAATTTCTAGTGATGTTTTAATTGTGATGCGGTTAGGATTAATTTTAATTTCCTCAAAACTCCGATTTGTATTTGATTCATCCAATGCATCAATTGCATTTGCTAAGATATTCATAAATACTTGATTTAATTGCCCAGGAAAACACTCAACTTGAGGTAAAGTGCTGTATTCAGTTATCACTTCAATTGCTGGACGTTGCTCGTTAGCCTTGAGACGATGTTTCAAAATTAAAATCGTGCTGTCGATGCCTTGATGAATATGAAACGGCACTTTATAATATTTGTCGGCACGGGAGAAAGTTCGTAAACTGGTGCTGATATTTTTTAGGCGATCGCACGCCATAGTCATAGAATCAATCATCTTGGGCAAATCTTCTAAGCTATAATCCAAGTCGATTTCTTCGGCGTGGTGAAGAATTTGATCATTTTTGTTGGGTAAACTTTCTTGATAAAGCTTTAAGTGTTCAAAAATATCAGCAACAGTGGGTTTAGCTTGCTTGAGACTAGCAGCAATAAAACCAAGGGGATTATTCATTTCGTGAGCCACACCAGCAACTAGATTCCCCAGTGCTGACATTTTTTCACTTTGGACAATTTGTAATTGGGCGTTTTGTAAATCGTTCAATGCTTGTTGCAAATCTTGTGATTTTTGCTGTAAGGCAAGTTCAGCTTGTTTGCGGTCGCTAATATCTCGCATCACAACTACCGCACCAGCTTTGTTACCCGCAGGATCAAATATTGCTTGTCCGCTAGCTAACAAAATTCTCGTAGAACCATGCTTTGGCGCAATTACCATTTCGGCATTTTCGACTATTTCCCCTTGCAAAGCGCGAAACAAAGGAATTTCGGTTTTTAATAGAGGTGTTTGACCATCAGGTTGATAAAGATCGAAGTATTCTGCCCATTCTTCTGCTGGTAATGATTCTAGTGGTAAGCCATGAAATTCACGAGTTGCTTTGTTAAATAGAGTCAATTTACCATTAGTATCACAAACAACAATCCCATCTGTAATATTGTGAATGATGGCATTCAAAAACTCTCGTTCTTTGGCTAGAGATGCTTCAGCCTGTTTGCGTAAGCGCAGCTCGTTGTAGACATCGCTAATATCAATCATCACCCCATCCCAGACGATTGCGCCATCGACTTGCCGCTCTGGCCGAGCAAGAGATTGAATCCATTTGACGGTTCCTGAAGGCAGGATAATCCGACATTCTATGTCAAATGGTGTCAGATTTTGAGCAGAGTAGGCGATCGCTTGGGCAATAGCTGGCTGATCGTCAGGATGATTCATGGCGTAAAGGCTATGCGTCCCTGTCATCACTGATTCTGGTTCTAAGCCATACAAGTCCAAACAGCCAGAACTAACGTATGGCGTTGAAGTTGAACCGTCAGCCGCTAACCGGAATTGGTACACCATACCAGGAATATTATTTGTCAAATTTTGGAAGCGGATTTCACTAGCTTGCAATTTTGCTAGAGATTGTTCCAACTGTTGAGCATAGTTCTGGGAATTGCGGTAAAGGCGGGCATTTTCCACAGAAATGGCAGCTTGAGCGCAAAGTAAGTTGAGTAGCTTGACGCGATCGCTTGTAAATGCTCCAGTTGCCAAATTGTTTTCCAAATACAAAATGCCTAGCAACTTACCCTGATGCAAAATCGGGATGCACAAGATGCTTTTGGGCTGCTGTTGCTGAATATACGGGTCATTAATTAATTGCGGATGCACCGTGGCATCAATAATCACTACTGGTTGTAAGTTGCGTTTGACGGTATTAATTAAGCTAACTGGTAGATCGGGGGAGTCTTCAACAGGCTGTGGGTTCGACAACATTGGGTAAAAATCGACTTCAGCAGTTCCTTTGTTCTGTAGAGATGTGCCACCAAAGGAAAGCTGGGCTAACGCCTGAATTAGTAAACCACCTGACTCCAAAAGCATGAACACACACTTATCAGCTCCGGCATTTTCAATGACGATATGCAGCAACGTCGAGAGCAGCTTTTCGAGTTCGATTTCGCTAGAAAGGGTTTGGGAAGCTTTGAGAATAGTAGCTAAATCTAAAGCAACAGAGACGTTGCTACTACTGGAAGTGGCAGAACTGGTGGAGGTGATACTTTCTAATGTGAAGATAGTTTCGTTAGTTGAGAGGGGAGAACGAGTTGGCTGGAGAATGGGAGCGAGGAGTTGGGGATAGCGTCGTTCCAAATCGGCGACTTTGGCTTTAGCTTCCCAACGAGCATAGCCGTAGTAGGCTTGGGTCATGTATTCTTGAGCAATCCGCTCTTTGCCCCAGTCGAGGTAAAATTTGGCAGCTAGTTCATTGGCAAGTGCTTCTTCTTGGATGTAATCGTTTTTTTTGGCTCCTTTGATGGCGCGATCGTACAAATCTATTGCCTCGGCTTTGTTGCCTTGGACTCGTTCTCGTTCCGCCTCGACTAGATAAAACTTGTGCAAGAAATTCATCGGCGCATGAGTTGCCCAGTCTTTGAGTTTTTCTTGATTTGCAGCGATACATTCCTTGATTGGCTGCTGTTCTGGGGTTGAAAGTTCTCCCAAATATGCTATTTGGGCTAAAGATTCATAGAAATGAAAGATGGGTACATATAAAAAAGCCAGGACAGCATCCAAATACCGTCTTGCTTGTCCAGCCTGTTCTACGGCTTGTTTAAACTCTGAAAACAGATAAGACAGAACTAGTTTGTTAATCCACAGCAATGCTAATCCGGTGCGATCGCCCGCTGTTTCATGTAATGGAAGTTGATGCTGTTCATTGTAGGCTGCACCGCTCAACACCACTACTTCATCCCCATTCCCCATTAAATTCAGCAAAATTTGTCGAATCACCTGGGAATAGGTCAAACTGAGATTTTGCTTGAGGTGCTTGAGGGCTTCACAATATCGGGCAAGTTCTGACTCCAGTTGCGTTAAATTCTTTCCAGCAAAATAGGAGTAAAAACCGTAATTATACGCAGAGTAACCCGCAAAAGCAAAATCGCCTACATCTAAACAACTACAATAAGCTATCTGCAAGGGGTTTAATGTCTCACGCAGGTGCATTTTCCAATGCCTTGTGTACACATAGACTAGTAATAAAGTTTTCCCCTTCAATTCGGAATTTTGCTGACGTGATAGCAGATCGAGGGCTAACTGACCGAATTCATAACCTAATTCAACCTTTCCGAACACACCACACATCAATATTCCATAAGAGACATAGCTAAAGGTCGAGGTTGACTCATTGCCATATACAACAGACAAATAAACCTTTTTTAAAATCACCAATAAATACAGTAGTGGCTGATACAGATAGGCGCAGGGTGCTACTGATGTCAAAATTCGAGCCGCTGCCAGGATGTTTGCATTCTTTGCTTCGCTGAGGTTGAGTAACTCACCAGGTAGACGCTCTCCAATCGCATCAGAAACGGTACTAAAGGCAGCTGCCACATCTTCCTGGGTAGGATCTGCGGGCAGTTCTACTCCTAATTGCTTTAAAATGGCAAGTGCCGCTGCGATCGCTTGAGAAAATTGACCCTGGGCTGTGAATGCTTCAATCTTCACTTCATAGACGCTAATTTGAGCTAACGGAGTTTTGGCGTGATTCAAGACAAGGCTGGCATTAGCTGCCATCTGCTCTAAATCACCACTCAGATAGGCGGCTTCTGTGGCGACTTGATGGAGTGCTAAGGTCAACTCATACTGATGCTGCCAATTGTTTTGGGCAAGTAACCCAATGCCTACCTGAGCATATTTACAGGCGGCAGTATAGGCTGTGGCCGCCTTTGCCTTGCGGCTTGCCATCAGGTTAAATTCGGCTAATGTTTGACGTTCTGCGGATTGGGCGATCAATTCAGTCGCAATATTGAGTTGACTGACTATTTCAAAAATCCGTTCTTCTCGGTTGCTTTCGGGAGTATTGCTTAAGAGTAACTGTCCAATCTTCAGGTGAACGGGTTGTTTTTCATCGGCGGGAATTAGTGAGTATGCTGCTTGTTGCACCCGGTCATGTAAAAATTTATAAGTAACTGTCATTTGTCCTTGGTCATTGGTCATTTGTTTATGACTATTGACAAATGACTCCTGTTGATAAAACTTATAAACTTCATTTTGGGGTATAATTAAGCCTTCTTGTAAAGCTTTCCATAAACTTGTAGCCGCTTCAATTTGCGATTGTTCAGAAACGATCGCCAATGTCTTCAAATCAAATTGATTACCAATACAGGCTGCCAGTTTCAAGATATCTTGAGTGTTGGGTGGCAATTTCTGAAGTTGTTGTGCCACAAATTCCACCACGTCATCAGTGAGAGCGAGCGATCGCACTTGTGCTACATCACATTGCCAGAAACCTATCTCCCAATCAAAGGTAATCAGCCCATCCTCATGTAGCGCTTTCAAAAACTGAGTTGTGAAAAAGGGATTACCTTGGGCTTTTTGATAAACCAACTCTGTCAATGGCAATGCTTGGCCTGTTGCACAACTGAGGGAGTCGGCAATTAAATGATTCACATCTACTTGACTCAAGGGATCTAGAGTTAAAGTCTTGACGCAGGAAGATGCCTTTTCAATTTCATCTAACGTCAACATCAGTGGATGAGCTGCAAACACCTCGTTATCGCGGTAGGCGCCAATAATGAATAGATAACCCCAATCACTCTGAGTCATCAACAGTTTCAGCAAATTGAGCGATGCCGAATCTGCCCACTGCAAGTCATCAAGAAACATCACCAAAGGATGCTCTCTTGTGGTGAAGACTTGAATGAACTTTTGGAACAGCAGATTAAAACGGTTCTGTGCCGCACTACCCGATAATTGTGCGATCGCACCCTGTTTGCCGATCAGCTGCTCTAATTCAGGAATTACCTCGATCAGGAGTTGCCCGTTGTCTCCAACTGCCGCTAAAATCTTGCTCTGCCATTGCTTCAGTTGGCTATCACTTTCACTGAGCAACTGTCCCATCAGGTCACGAAAAGCTTGCACAAAAGCAGATAGAGGAATGTTGCGGTTGAACTGGTCGTATTTGCCCTTGATGAAATTGCCGTTCCACCGGACAATTGGCTTATGTACTTCATTGACAACTGCGGTTTTACCAATACCAGAGAAACCTGCTACTAGCATCAGTTGGGAACCACCATTAGCAACATAACCAAAGGTATCCAGTAACGTTTGCACTTCCGATTCTCGCCCGTAGAGTTTTTCGGGTATGAGGAAGCGATCGCTGATATCTCGCTGTCCCAAATCAAACCAGGTGTGCTTACCTGTTTCTCGCCACTGTTCTACGCAAGTCACTAGGTCATGTTTAATTCCTAGCGCACTCTGATAGCGGTCTTCGGCGTTCTTCGCCATCAGTTTGCGGACAATCTCCCCCAGCATCAGGGGCAAATCGGGGTTGAAATCGCAGAGAAAGGGTGGTTGTTTGGCAATGTGACAATGCAGCAATTCCATCGGCTCATTGGACTCAAAGGGTAATTGTCCACTCAACAGTTCAAAGAAAGTTACGCCTAATGAATAAAAGTCACTGCGGTAGTCAATACCCCTGTTCATCCGTCCGGTTTGCTCTGGTGACAGATACGCTAGCGTTCCCTCTAGTCCGTTGGGACTTTGGATCTCCTGGGTTTCTCGTGGTAAGAGCGAGGCAATACTGAAGTCAATCAGCTTGATTTGTTTATTCTGAGGGTGAATTAGGATGTTGGCTGGTTTTATGTCTTTGTGAATGACACTCTGTTTATGCAACTGGTGTAAGGTGTCTAATAATTGCAAAGCAATAGGTAGAAATTGCTCTAATGTCAGTATTTTTCCTTGAGTAAATTGCCGCAAGGAAACACCACCAAAGTCTTCCATGACCAGAACATAGCCATTATGATAGGCTTCCAGACTATAGGGTTTGATAATGCCGGGAATATCTATGTTTTTAGCGATCGCATATTGGTTGCGAAACTGTACTAATTCGCTAAAAGTCGGGTATTCTCGTTTTAAGAGCTTGATGACAACTGGCAGGCGATCGCATTCTCGAACTGCCCGATACACTTGGGTGCGAGAACCTAAATATAGTTGTTCTATAGTTTGGTAGCCAGCGATCGTTAAAGTTCCATCAACTTTGGCACTCATAAGTTTTTACGAGAATATCTGTATACTAGCGTTATAATTCCCAGGACAATATCTTGGTTAACAAACGTTAGAAAACTGGTATTGGGCAAAACAGTTCCTCTTTTCCGTTAGTGCTAGCGGGGCATTGAGCAGTGCTAAGTAAAGAAGTGAGATTCCCTCCCCACTCCGAAATCCTGCTTGCTTCTAAAGTAGAGGCTCTATCCGCAGCAAAGCTGGTAAATCTAGAGAGGCGAGGTGTTGATAAGCTTGATCTATGACTCGCTTGCCTCTAAGAAAGCCTGTATTAGCTCCAGGACAAATATACCGGAGAGTTTCTGGTGTAAAATGTTCTAACAATAATCGAAGACTCTGAATTTGCCTTGGCCAGTGAAAGGTTTTAGCTGACCGTAATAATACTGGATTACCATGCTGATTGGGGAGTAAATGGCGACCAGAAAACAATATACCTCCAAGTTGACTGTAGTAGAGGCAAGATGAGCCGGGAGAATGACCTGGTGTCCAAATCACTTGTGTTGCTGCATCAAGGGTAAATTTCTGCCTAAATGTAGTCACGGTTAAACCTGGTAATAGATAAGCTTCTTGCTCTTGAATCAGCACCTCGCAGTCAAAGGTTTGCTGAAATTCAGCAGTCTTGCCAATAGCGCCGCGATGAGTGATGAATAACCAACGCACGCCTCCATGCGATCGCAAAAAATCTTGATTTGTTTGGTCTAAAGCAGGGCAATCTATGAGGATATTCCCTTCATTTCTTACAATAAAATAAGAGGTTCCCCCTAATGTGTCCCGATTGGGTGGAAAGGCAAAAATACTCTCTTGTGCGAAGTCCGATTGCAGAGAACTTCCGCTAGGAACTTCGTCAGGGAAGACAGCCCGTGGTGACTTAGTTGTATGACTTGGTTTTTGAGGTAAAGGGCACATGATCAAAGAACCGAAACTGAGGAGTTGTGGACAATCTGGTGGTAGTGTGGAAATTCTCAAGAATTGAATTGGGGATTGGGAATTGGGCATGGGGCATGGGGCATGGGGCATTTGGGTATTAGTTATTCTTGTCTCCCAGTACCCAATCCCCAATACCCAGTCCCCTATCAACCCTTGTGAAAACAATTGGGATTTGAGGTCTGCCTTGTAGTTAATGCTATGGTGCTGAAGCTACTGGTAGGGCATTTTGTCAAAATTACTGAAGATAACATGGCATTTTGGTTTCTATTTATCCTCCTACTGGGGTTAGCTACCTATATAATGGTGCAGCACAGCGTCGCTAACATCACTCGGACGCCAGTATGGTTGTTGTGGCTGGTTTTAATGACACCAGCATTTCTGTTGAGTGGATGGACGCTGATATACGGGGCAAAACCACCTCCGCCACCAGGGCTGATCATTTGGTCGTTATTTGTCTGCACACTGTTGTACTGGATGTTGTTTCACTGGGGGCGTCGAGTCCCAAGAGATACACAGACCGAAACTGAAGCCCAAGCCCAAGCTTCAGAATCACAGCCGACTATCCAGCCTACCCCAGAGCCAATAGTGCGTCCCATTGAGCCAACGGAAGAAACCCAACTGCGAAATTGTTTTCCTTGGTCTGTATACTACGTTCAAAATATTGAGTATCGACCACAAGCTGTAATTTGCCGTGGTCAGCTGCGAACTAAAGCCAGCAATGCGTACCAGCAGATTAAGACTAATATTGAAGCACAATTTGGCGATCGCTTCTTGCTGATCTTTCAAGAAGGTTTAAATGATAAACCTTTCTTTGTGCTAGTTCCCAACATTCAAGCTGCTAAAGAGAGAAATACACCACGACGCGACCAGGAACGGTTAACTAAACCAGGATTAGCACTTCTACTAGTAGTAGCTACTTTGCTAACTACTACCTTGGTGGGAGTGGAAATTGCTGGTGTTTCTCTGCCGCCTCTCTGGGAAATTGGCTCTTTGTTCAAAGTTCTATCTAACCCAGATGTCCTGTTTAAGGGATTGCCTTATGCTTTAGGACTAATGACTATTTTGGGCATTCATGAACTGGGGCATTATTTGACAGCTAAGTTTTACAAAATTCGCTCGACGTTGCCTTACTTTATTCCCGTACCTTTCTTTTTGGGAACTTTTGGGGCATTTATTCAGATGCGTAGTCCCATTCCCAACCGCAAAGCTTTATTTGATATTAGTATTGCTGGCCCAGTTGCAGGTTTTGTTATTACTTTGCCACTACTAATATGGGGCTTGGCTAATTCTGATGTGGTTCCCATCACTGAAAAAACCCGACTTTTGAATCCTGATGCCCTTAATCCCAAATATTCGATTTTACTGGCGTTACTCTCAAAGTTAGCTTTGGGAAGTGAGTTAACAGCAAAATCAGCCCTTGATTTACATCCAGTTGCAGTAGCAGGTTTTCTGGGATTAATTGTGACGGCGTTAAATTTAATGCCTGTAGGACAACTAGATGGAGGTCACATTGTCCATGCGATGTTTGGACAACGAACTGCGATGGTAATTGGTCAAATTGCTCGCGTGTTGTTGCTATTGCTGGCTTTAGTTCGGGAAGAATTTTTGGTGTGGGCGATTATCTTATTATTTATGCCGTTGATTGATGAACCTGCGCTAAATGATGTCAGTGAATTGGATAACAAACGTGACGTTTGGGGATTATTGGCAATGGCTTTGTTGATTATAATTATTTTGCCATTACCGCAAGCGATCGCTAACCTTTTGCAAATTTAAGTAGAGTATTCACCAATTCTGGATTCTGTATTCTCACTCCTGATTTATTTCCTTCATGCAGTACTAGTACAGCGCAGCGTAAATAAGCTACCCATTTGAAATGTCTAAAACCCTTACGGAACAGTAATTACGAATTACGAATTACGAATTACGAATTACGAATTACACAAATCAGTACTAGTTCCATATTTGCCTTGTCAATTCTCCAAGTCCTCATTCCCTCGTGCTGCTACGATGACCTGTGCTTCTCTCAAGACGCGCATGGCTCCGTCGTTACCAGTGGTATCGCCCCATAAATAACCGCGTACTACTTCCTGAATCACGGTGTTATCTGCAACATCTGCTCTTAACTCACGTCCCACAGCATACATCGTTTGGGAGTTAAAGGGTTTCCCCTGTGCTGCGATCGGAACAACCCGCCGTTGTCGTAGTACTTCTAAAAGCGATCGCCTAATTAACTCTACTCCCTGTTGATTGCTGATTAAAATTTCGCTTAAAGATTCTGATATTGGTGATTTTTCAGACACCGTTGATTGAACTTCTTTACCACCAAACCACTGTTTTAGCTTTTCCCAGAAGTTTTTTTGTGGGGGAGATTTTGGTATTGAGGTAGCAGATAATGCTTCTATTTCTTCTTGCCAGTAAGTACAAGCCTGATCTAAAGCATCCAGGATACCCAGCAAATCTTTTAGTAGTTTTTCTTGCTGTTTTTCAAATTTATCCAATGCCTGTTTTTGGCTTTCTTCCAGGCGTATTTGCAGCTGTTCTTTATCTGTACGAGTTACTTCCAATGCTTGCACCAAAGCATCTTGAGTAGAACGCAATAATTTACCCTGTTGCTTAACTTCATGGCGCAGAGCAGTCCATTCTGCCACCATTTGATAGGCATCAAAAGAATTAGTAGATTCTGGCGCTTTAACCAGATACTCTGGTGGCGTTTGTTCTGAATGTAAATAATCTAAAAATTTGTTAAATAAAGCTTCTTTGTCATTTGTCATTTGTCATTGGTCATTTGTTATTTGTCATTTGTTTTCAATACCCCATTCCCCATTCCCCATTTCCAAACAATTAAAATGTGGCACGAATTAAATCATCTAGGCTAACTTCTAGTTGAGCGATCGCTTTTTCTCGTACCTGTTTTAATATTTCTGGGTTCAGTTCTGCTTCTAAGGGACGAATCTTCAATAAATCCTCATTTTGGATTGTCTCTCCTTTGCGAAGTGCCTCGTAAGATCCTCGAATTGCCTTAAATTCTTCTGGATAAGTATGAGCGGGAAATTCACGCAGCTTGGAATGATACGCCGCTTTAATTTCAGCGGGGGTAGCTCCTGGAGAAATTCCTAAGTGTTCGTGGTGGGAAGTCATAAAGAGTGCTAAGTTAGGAGTTAGGAGTTATAAAAATTCTCTTGTCCCTAGTTTAAAATAAATCCTGAAAATCTCATCTTCTTCTCCCCTTTGGCTTTCTAGAGGTAGGTGGTAAGCTTCTAAAGATAAAGTCTAAGTCGATCTCTGATTCATCATCTTCTTCCTCATCATCATCAAAGAAATTAGGCATACTGTTTAACATCATTTGCTTAAGTTCTGGAAGCATCTTCTCAAACTCAGCTTGAGGAATTTTGCTACCAAATAATTTTTTAAGCATCCCTTCTAATAAATCATCAATATTTGACATATTCAGATTGTCAAATTTCTCTGGATCTGGCATTATGCTCTGAGTTTCTTTGGCGGCAAGAAACGCCTGTTCTTCCCGAAATGCTTGTAATGCTTTGGCATCTTGTAGGCGACGAGCTAATTCAAATCCCTCTTGCTTCAATTGTTCGTATTTTGGTTGATTGATAGGGTAGGTAGTGGCTCTAGCTAATAGCAATAAAGGGTTTTGTGGTTCCCGACGTAATGCTTCTTCTAAGGCAGGAATCAAGGTTGTAATCCAGCCAAAACGGCGTGCTTGCAGTTGGATATTTGCCAGAGCATTGCCTGGTTGGGGCATGGTGTCGAGGTAGGCACGCAGAGGAGATTCTAGTTTTTGGGGACTTCCTTCTTTGACAGCTAAGACAACTAAATGGGCAACTCTGGCTTCTGGGTGTTCTGCTGATAGGTTGAATAACTTTTGCAGATATTGATTTGTTAAAGCGGCGATGCCTTTTTCGCGTTTGGCGAATAGGTGGATAGAAAGAGCGATCGCTTGCAATACAGAAATTTGCTCATTTCCAGATAATTGTTCTAGGAGAGCTTCCCATGCTTCGGTGGCTGCTTTTTGGTTTAACGAGACTCGTCCGCCTGAGTTGAGAGAACTTTGTACTGCATTCACAAAAATCTGACAGGCACGCAAAGCCGGATCTTTCTGATCTTTGCCCTGCACCAGACGACTAAAGAAGGGATAACTTAGCGTAGAAATAGCATCCACCCAGGGTAATACTTCTACTTCCGATTCAATACTAAAGTCGCCAAAGTGCTTGCCAAAACGCCGACGAGCTTCATTACGTGCTTGTTTGTCTCCTAGTTCATCCCAACAACTCAGCAAGCCATCATAAATTTCTTGATAGCGACATCCACCTTCAATAGCTTGGGTAATCAGTGCGATCGCTTCAGTATAATTTTCCTCCATTGCCGCATAAAGTCCCTTGCGCCCCAGTAATTCGGGTGATGTGGGACAGATACGTTCTGCTTGTTGTAAAGCTCCTAAAGCGGCGCGATCGCGATCCAGTGCCATGTAGGCATCTGCCATCCGGCAATGGAGGTGAGCTAAGGTTGGTTTCAATCGTTCCGCAGGCCATTCTTGAGGCTTTTGTTTTCCTTCCTGCTCTAACCATTTCAATAACTGAGTCAACAAACGTCGGCGTTCTTGCTCAGAATCATTAACTTCAAAGACCTCTAACAGGTTAACTGCCAATTGCGAGTTAAAGGGTTTCTCTGTTAATAAAGGCTGCCAAAATAGCTCTGCACATTCTGCTTGTCCTTGATTAAGTGCTTGTTGACCTGCAAGGGTTAAGAGCGATGTCCGCAGAATATTTAGTTCCGGGAAACGATCTGCACACCGTTCCATCCGTAGCAATACATGGGCGGCATCATGATGATTGCCATCATTAATTAGCTGTACAATTGCCAACGCTGATATTGCATCCTGGATCACCTGATCTGATTGTTCCAGATTTTGGGGATTGAGGGGTGGTTCTCCGGTCTTTGCTTGTTGGGAAGTTGCCAACCGCTCTAAAATTGGATGTTCCAAATACTTTGGTCTGCCAAAGGTGAATCTGGATGATTGCAAACCCAATAGATTAGCGGCTGCACTCCAACTACCACTCACTTGCTGACTGTAAACAAGCCAAGCATTTGGTAAATCTCCTGGGGTGATGGGGCGTTTAATTTTTTGAAAAGATGTCAAAGCGGCTTGTGGTTGTTCATTTTTGAGAGCAATCACTCCTCTTACCCAGTGGAGTTGGGCAGCGCTGAAGCGTTTAGATTGTTGGTTGATTAACTGCTCAACTGTGGCGATATCTCCTTTGAGCAATAGGAGCTTGAGATAAGAGATGCTGTAGTCTTTGGTGAGATTGCCTGCTTCAAAAGCCTCACGGAGCAAATTCAGAGCTACGTCCAATTGATTCAACTCTAGCAAACACCTTGCTTGCCAGTAGTGAGCTTCTCCTGCTAGACCCAATTGTAGAGCGCGTCCAAAAGATTTTTCTGCCTGTTTAAAATCTTGCTTTTGGAATTCCTGTTGACCCCGCAGTAACCAAATCTCTGATTCTTTGGGAGTGAATTCAATATCAGGATGCGATCGCTGATTTTTTTTAATTTCTTCTAACGCCTGCCGATATTTTTTCTGCTTCAGCAATTCTTGCAGTTTTACCTGGAAGGGGTTTTCAGCAAGTTTTGTACCTGTGCTAGAGACGTGTTTTGGTGAGTGGTGTTTGGACTCATGTTTAGCCATCCTTGCCTCCAGTTTGGTAAAACTGTTGATACACCCTATATATATTTAATCAAGATATCAGCGATCGCGATCGTTTCATCGGTAGTTGCTGACATGAAGAAGGCAGGAGGCAGGAGGCACGAGGCAGAAGGTTGCAATGAGCTTTAGAACTCAGCACTCTTCATGATACTTGTGTGTAAACCCCAGCCCAAAATGAGCGAGGCTTTGATTTTTCCTCACAAGACAGTGGTGGTGGGTTTAAATATCCCACATTCCTAAATTCTGATCAATTCTGACTCCTGAATTCTGACTCCTGAATTCTTCTTCAACGTTTTGCTAATTCTGGAGTCCGCCCTTTCAAACCAATCATCAATTTCAGCATAAACACCTTTAACATCGGTACTCGCTGCAAAAGCCATAAACCCAGGCGACGAACCAACACCACAGGTAAGAAATTATTAGAAAACATCCGATCTAACAAATCGGTGAAACCTAAAATTGTCAGATTTTCTAACTTACGCCAGCGTTCATAACCTTTGAGAATCTGGATGTCACCAATATCTTTACCCGCTTTGTGCGCTGCTTGAATGACTTGCGCCAAAGCTGCTGCATCTCGAATACCCAAATTTAAACCTTGTCCGCCGACGGGATGGCAATTGTGCGCCGCATCACCAATTAATGCTAGTCGGGGGAGAACGTAGCGATCGCTTTGCATGAGTTGTACCTGGAAAACAAAGCGATCGCCTAATAATTCCAATTTCCCCATCTGATCGCCATAGCGGCGGGTTAGTTCTGCCAAAAATTGCTCGTCATTTAAAGCACACAAAGCTTTTGCTTCTTCATGGGGGGCTGTCCAGACAATGCGGCAACGGTTCCCCGGTAAAGGTAAAATCGCAAAGGGCCCGCTAGACCAAAATCTTTCGTAAGCGGTGTTATTGTGGGGTTTTTCTGGTTTGACAAATGCCACAATGCAAGACTGCCAATATTTCCAGCCCGAAGTTTTGATTCCAGCAGCTTGCCGAATTGGCGATCGCGATCCATCTGCTGCTACAACTAATTTGCTGCGAACTGTCCTTAGCTGATCGGCAACTTTTATATCTATGGCGACTATATTCTGCTGGTATTGCGTATTTACCACTTCCGCCGGACACAGATAAGTCACATTTGGGCAATCTTGGACGAAATCTTGCAACGGCTGCAATAGGGCTTGGTGTTCCGCCACATAACCCAACTCTGCTGTATTGATATCATCTGTGGTAAATTCCACCACATTGGGATAATCGGCATCCGAAAGACGAACTCGGCAATACTTGGCAATTTGAGGCAACATTTTGTCCCAAACTCCAATTCCTTTATAAATTAGTGACGAAAGCTTGTGAACTGCATAGGCTTGTCCCTTCGCTACCGCCGCTGATGCCACTTTCGCCTCAATTAGCAAGACACTCAAACCAGAATCTTTTAAAGCAGAGGCTAGAGTTAACCCAATAATCCCACCGCCGACAATTACCAAATCATATTCATATCCCCGCTCATTTGGCGGTGTTGGTTGAGGGGAAAGAGTTTGCTCAAGCTGCGTTATGGTCATTGTTAAGTTAGGTTACAGCGTCTTAACTCTTATTTTGACGCGATCGCGCCTCCTTGAGCAAGTTAACAATTCAAAATTAAATAGGATTTACGCACTCAAAACCTGAAAACTTGATCCCCCCTAACCCCTCTTAAAAAGGCTACGGTGTATACACAAGTCGAATTACCCCCTCTAACTCCCCCTTGCAAAGGGGGAGAACCGGATATTTCCCCCCTTTGCAAGGGGGGACTAAGGGTCTTTCAAGGGTAGGTATTTAATAAAGGCGTATTTTTGCAGGTAAAATACTATCTAGCTTTTATCAGCAGAATTACTACGGGTGCAGGAGGGTGAATGCAAGTAGGAAAAAGCGAGGAATTAAGAGAATGGACTAGAAAAGTAATTGAAAAAATGCCAAATCTCACAAAACCTCAAGCTGTTGTACTGGCAATGTGGACTTTTGGGATAGTAATGACCCAATCAAGTGGACTGACAACGGTTTCAGTATTTTTAGCAGAACTACTGGGTAAAAAGGAGAATACTATACGTCAGCAACTGCGGGAATGGTATCGAGACGCAGAAGATAAAACAAAAACTGGTCGAACTTCATTGGATGTGACATCTTGTTTTAGTCCACTACTATCTTGGATTCTAAGTCTTTGGCCTAAAGGTGAAAAACGTCTAGCATTGGCAGCAGATGCTTCAACTTTAAGCGATCGCTTTACTGTATTAGCAATTAGCATTGTTTACCGTGGCTGTGGAATTCCAATTGCCTGGAAAATAGTTGAAGCTACCATTCCTGGAAGTTGGAAACCTCACTGGGAAGAATTATTTCGCCATATAGACAAAACTGTACCACCAGATTGGTTTGTAATTGTCACCACAGATAGAGGGCTTTATGCTGAGTGGTTGTATCAACAAATCTTGAACTGTGGTTGGCATCCTTTTATGCGGATTAACCTTCAGGGGCAGTTTCAAATTAAAGGTACTGTTTCTTGGCTACCTCTAAATACTCTTGTTCGAGAAGTTGGTCAGTCATTTGAGTCATTGGTAACTTGTTTCAAAAGTAACCCGATTGAATGTACATTGTTAGCCCGTCATGACGAGGGCTATGCCGAACCTTGGTTAATTCTCACCGATTTACAACCCGAAGTTGCGGATGCTTGTTGGTATTCGATGCGCTCTTGGATTGAATGTCTATTTAAAGACGGTAAAAGAGGTGGTTTTGCTTGGCATCAAACTAAAATGACAGATACCAAACGAGCCGAGAGACATTGGTTAGCGATCGCAATCGCTACTTTATGGCAGGTTAGTGTTGGAGGTGCTATTGATGCCAATTTGCCTATTAGTAGTTTAGACGAATTACCACAAACCCACGTTGCACGACGCAATTTGAAAAATAGTGTCTTCCATCGTTGTCTCTCATGTTTCCGTCGTGGATTTTTAGTGATTAAGGCTGCCGTTCTTAATCGTCTTCCCCTACCTCAAGGTAGCTTTTTCCCTGAACCTTGGCCTTCCTTGACTCCACAACTCCATGTCTCTCAAATCACCCTCTCTACTGCCTGATTTTTAAATACCTACCCTTGAAAGGGGACTAAGGGGGGTAAATCCAGGGTTTGGGCTTCATTACCAAGATGTGTGTACACCGTAGCCTTAAAAAGGTGGGGATATAAAAAGCCCCCTTTTTAAGGGGGTTGGGGGATCTCTTATTCATCTGAATTATTTACTGACTCGATAGATTGGTCTAACCTGACGATAAGTATTAAGTAAGTCTAGAAATTTATTCCCATCAAAATTTATCGGGTCAACTTTTTTACTAGAACGGTCTACTAGTTTATGGGTAGTGATGCGATCGTCTGGGACTTGACTTTGAGCAATTAACCAAGCAAGAGAATTATATTGAGCTTCCGTATAACCGCTATGGCTTTGTTGGCTGCTAGCGTCATAACCATCTGGTGGTGTTTCCAAAGAAACGTGATAGGCAAAATTATTCACAGATGGGGGCAAATTTGGATTAGTCTTCACAGTTTCCACGCCATCAGGACTATCAAATACTGAGTTAGCTGCACCAAAAGCCCGCTTGTCTGGCGGTACTAGATAAACCACCGTTCCATCTAACTTGATTAAAGCGTGGTAACTTGCTTGCACACTTTCATCATCATGGGCTACTTGAAAGAAATTGATGGCGCTAGAAGCTGAATAACCAGTTTCATGGAGGACGATAATCGGTTGGTTGGTGAGAGGAAGTCCGTTAACATCTTGGGCGTAGCGTTCTCCATAGTTAGTTGGGTTAACTGCGACAACTTGATAATTAGGTCTGTATTGTGCAAAAGCTTGAGTGGTTACGTACCTTGTTGCAGGCTTGTTAGTCTTGACTGGGGACTTGACAACATCTTGAGATTTATTTTCTGGCTCTTTCGCTGATTGCAATTGTGCCTGGGGATACTGACTCCAGGCTGTAACCTGTGGATTGGATGTATTGGATGTATCAGATATTGTCGGATTATTTTGTAATTTTGTCGCTCGTCCAATTAGCAGCACTATAATTAGAGCCATGAACATCAGCGAGATTAGTAGCACCCTAGTCGCCCAGTCTTTAAACCTCATTTTTCTGATACCCGTAAAACAGTAGATATTAATTTATAGCTAAATTTGCGTATCCTTTGTAGAGGCGCAATTCTGTAAACCCCTACAGCCTATAGTATCCAAACGAGAATCGCTATAATACCTTAAGTCTAGTTAAATATACGTTACTAGTATATGTTGTAATCCTAAGTCATTGTTTTAGATGCTTCCTTTGTCTAGGAGCTATCTCAATGCTATCAAAACCATCGCTACTGGTTCAGGGAATAGTTGATTGTTTCTCTACAATTCAAGATCGCAATCTAAAATCTAAAATTGTTAGCGTTTATACTCTGCTGCGTGGTGTTCACATAGCCAACCCGAAAAGTAGAAATGATACCGAGACAGATTCAAAACTCTTTTGGCATTGCATGTCTATAAAATGTTTTACCCACATCCCCTTCACCAACTACTAGCAGTTTAGAAAGATATTATCCTTTAGCTTTTAACCTGGCTCGAAGATAGGTCAAAATTGCCTGCGTTCCCTGCTCAACAATTTCAGGCGGCGGCGAGCTTAATTGTGGATTGTTAGAGAGGTCTAGCCATTTCAAGTTGCAGAGTTGGCAGATTTCTAGCGGCAGGCTGCTAAGTTGATTGTCAGAGAGCGATAGCCATCTCAAGTTGGAAAGTTGGCTGATTTCTGACGGCAGGCTACTGAGTTCATTGTTATTTAGGTGTAGCTCACTCAAGTTGGAAAGTTGGCTGATTTCTGGCGGTAGGCTACTGAGTTGATTGCTAGAGAGGTCTAGCCATGATGTCAAGTTGGAGAGTTGGCATATTTCTGGCGACAGGCTGCTGAGTTGATTGTTATAGAGGGATAGCCCTGTCAAGTTGGAGAGTTGAGTGATTTCTGGCGACAGGCTACTGAGTTGATTGCT